>NZ_JBIWCW010000039.1:0-1281 GCF_044761665.1 Peribacillus sp. NPDC097295 | reverse complement strand
TGGAGGAAGCGTGGAATAAAATCTTGGCTCGACGAACAGGAATCTGATACCAAGGCTTTATAAAGGGATAAGGCTCCAAAGCAAGTCAAAGTCCAAAAAGATGTGCGTAACTTTGTAGAGTAAATCAGGCGAGTAAAAGAGGAAAGATAGTTGTCTTACCCTGGGAGATCTTGCGGATGTACGGAAGTACAGTCGAAAAAGGTTAGCCGCAAGAAGTCAGCAGAAGCCATAGTAGTGGAATTATTTCATGAAGGGCTGAACAATTTATAGTGTTTCAACACCACGAATGCGTAAGTGACGTACTCCGAATGTATTAATGGTGAAAGTATGAGCGTATCTCAAAGGTTAACCAAAATGGAGTTATCACTTACTACGTGAGATGGAAGGAGAAACGAGTGTGGAACTTTTAGAACAGACTCTAAGTAATAAAAACATGAACGAAGCCTACCTGCGCGTTTATAAAAATAAAGGTGCAAGCGGGGTCGATGGAGTGACAGTCGACGAGCTAAAGCAATATCTCAAAGAGAACAAAGATGAACTACGTCAGCGCATCAGAACAAGAAAATACCAACCACAAGCTGCCTTAAGAGTGGAAATCCCAAAAGAAAATGGCAAGATGCGCAAGCTGGGAATACCAACAGTAGTGGATAGAGTAGTTCAACAAGCCATTCATCAAGTTCTCAGCCCGATATTTGAAAAGCAATTCAGTGAATTTAGTTACGGCTTTAGACCAAAAAGAAGCTGTGAGATGGCTATTATCAAAAGCTTGGAATTCCTGAATGATGGACACGACTGGGTAGTTGACATTGACCTTGAAAGATTCTTTGATACAGTCCATCACGATAAACTCATGCGAATTATTTCAAACACAATAGATGATGGTGATGTCATCTCGTTAATCAGAAAATACTTAGTCAGTGGAGTCATGGTAAAAGGGAAACTTGAAGAAACTCCCGTTGGGACTCCGCAAGGAGGAAACCTAAGCCCACTGTTGAGTAATATTATGTTAAATGAACTCGATAAGGAACTAGAGAAAAGAGGACTTCTGTTCGTGAGATACGCTGATGATGCCCTCATCTTTGTGAAGAGCGAAAAAGCAGCGATCAGAGTGATGAAATCAATCGTGAGATTTATAGAAGAGAAGCTAGGTTTGATAGTCAATGTCGAGAAGAGTAAAATCTCTCGCCCAAAAGAACTAAAGTTCTTAGGCTTTGGGTATTACTACGACTTCACAAACAAGAGATACCGAGTGAACTCCCATCCAACTTCAGTACAGAAATT
>NZ_JBIWCW010000038.1:0-1444 GCF_044761665.1 Peribacillus sp. NPDC097295 | reverse complement strand
TTTTAAACTAATTTTTAATCGCCGGTGTTTCTCAGCGACCATTTCATCTTACCATTTTCTTTATAAGAAGTCAATAGTTTTTATTGTGTCATTTCATCTGGCAATCAGCCAAAAGTGAATGAAGTTTTTTATTTGTTTACTTGGTGCTTATTTATATTAATCCTTTCTATCATCAAAGTCAATGTATTTTTGAGTTTTTTCTTTTTTATTCTTACCCGTCTTTTCATCTGGAAAATGACCACCTAACTGCTCAACCATATGAAAGCCCATTTTAATTATCTTCTATGAATTAGTTGATACCGAGTGAGCCTGTTTTTCCACCAATCGGAAACACATGATCGTATTAATCCTGAAGGACTGATTATTTTCCAAATATTTAAAAAGTTTTTTACAATTCCACTATCTTGTACTATAATGATATTATTTTTAAAATTGATACGTAACTTTTAATCTTTGTAATGTAGTGGGGAGAGGAATTTAAAAGTGGTTAATAAAGACACATCTTTGAGGATGCAAAGTATCGTTTTTATAGGTTTCATGGGGGTAGGAAAAACCACAATTGGCCAAAAGGTCGCGAAAAAATTATATAGGGAGTTCATAGATATCGACCACGAGATAGAACAGGAATTTAATATGCCCACGACGGAAATATTCAAAAAGTTTGGGGAAAAAGCTTTCCGTGAAAAAGAAAAGGAAGTAATTAATCGTTTTAGTCAGCAAAAGTTAAAAATACTTTCTTTAGGCGGCGGAGCTTTTTTACAAGAGGATGTACGGACAATTTGCCTCTCCAATTGTATAGTTATTTATCTTGATTTATCTTGGGACTACTGGAAAGAAAGAATTGGTTTGCTTATCGATAGTAGGCCCGTGCTACAAAATAAAAGTCTTGTGGAAATAGAAGAACTTTTTAAAGCTAGACAAGAAGTCTACTCCTATCATCATACAAAAGTGATCACCGATAATCTCGAAGTGGATGAAGTAGCAGATTACATCGTTGATTCTTTAAAAGTTACTTGGAATATTGAACCACTTAACTGATGCCCTAAAAAAAAGGTGTTTGGCTTTATTAGCTGATCACCTTTTGCTTTCTTCTATATTTACCGTAATTTTCGCCGGCCCCTCGAATATTATAAAACCCTTTTTTATATACTTTTACAACAATTGTTCTTTTTAATCCCAGTTGCTAAGGGTTGTTAAGCAAACATCCGCCCAAAATTTAAATTCTTTCTATAAGAACTTTAATAACAACTTATTCGGATAGGAAACATAACTTCTTTACGGGTTTTAGTTTTAAAAATATTCTTAGATTACTCTTTTACCTGTTCGTATATATCGAACTTTCTTCCACTAAACGCAAAAAAGGCCAGCACAATGGCTGACCTTTCAAATGGCTTGGCGGCGTCCTACTCTCACAGGGGGAAACCCCCAACTACCATCGGCGCTG
>NZ_JBIWCW010000037.1:0-1497 GCF_044761665.1 Peribacillus sp. NPDC097295 | reverse complement strand
TGAACTGTGCCCTATAAAATGGACAGTCTAAAAAAAGACCTATAGTTTAAACAGCTAAAAGATGGCTCCCGTATTGTGCGGGAGTCATTCTATTTAGGCTCCATTGATAACGATTTATATTGTATTCCTCTATGTATTCTTCAATGATGAGGGATAACTCCTCAAATGTTTGACACTCTGAATAATCCACTTCATCTTTAAAATGACCAAAGAATGATTCCATGGGGGCATTATCCCAACAATTTCCCTTCCGGGACATAGATTGTATGAGACCTAGTTTCTTTACTCGCTGTTGAAACTCAGGGTGTGTATAATGAACACCTTGATCTGAATGAATCATCGATTCAGGATAAAACAGTTCATTCACTGAATCGGCGAGTTTTTCCAATGTCCGATAAACAAGGTCCATCTTGAGGCTTTTGGATAAGTGATAGGCAACGATTTCCCGTGTAACAGAGTCTTTGACGCAAGAAAGATAAGCTGGCTGTCCAGAACCATAATAGACGTAAGTGATATCTGTAAGAAAAGTTTTCCTTGGTTCTCCTTGGTTAAATCTCCTATTTAAGAGGTTTGGAACGACTTTATGCTCATGAGTGGCTTTTGCCATTTTCTTATAAGGATTCGCTTGGCGAATTCTTGGCTTTAGGTTGAACTTATTCATAAGACGCCGAATTTTCTTGTGGTTCATCGTGACAAAAAAATCGTTCTCTAAAATCATTTTGATAGTGAGGGCGCCAGCCTTCTTCTTCTTTCCTTCAAATACTTTGTTAATGAGTTCATAATCCTGCCAATCTTTCTCTTCGAGATTTAATCGGATACTTTCTGCCTGCAGCCACGCATAATATCCACTACGACTAACTTCTGCCATTTCACAAAAATATGAAACCATATTCGTAAGACTATATCTACGAATGATTTTTTCAATTAACATGAATGTTTCATTCTTTGTTATTTTTTCTTCTTCGATGCCTGCCTTTCTAGTTCGTCTAGCTTTTTTAGGAATTCAAGCTCTGCCTCTAAATATTTAATACGTGCCTCTGCTTTCTTTAACTGATTCTCCTGTGTATCAGACTTGGATTTCATTCTCTCTCCATTGGCTTTCCCACGACGCTCCGTATAGAATCCATCCACCCCATATTGTTCAAATACTTTTCTCCAGCGCTTTAAGCAGCCTTTTGGCTTATCTGATCCAATCATGGCTAAATCAAATCCATGTTCGATAAAGATTTGTGTAGGTGACTTTCCTGCTTTATTTTCTTTAACAGCCTTTACTTTGAAATCAGGATGATAAGCAATTGAACGCTCGGACACTTGTTTCACATGTGGATTATTCTCTAATCGTTTTATTTGAAATTCATTAAAAATAATTTTACTCATTGTTACTTCCTCCGCCCAACTATCTTAAATTGATTATAAACGGGGTTTTAATATGAGGACATAGAAAAACCCCGAATAAGGGACTTTTTTTATCGTGTCCATTATTCGGGGTATAGTTCA
>NZ_JBIWCW010000036.1:0-1661 GCF_044761665.1 Peribacillus sp. NPDC097295 | reverse complement strand
CGAACACGGCAGTTAAGCTCTTCAGCGCCGATGGTAGTTGGGGGTTTCCCCCTGTGAGAGTAGGACGCCGCCAAGCCATTTGAAAGGTCAGCCATTGTGCTGGCCTTTTTTGCGTTTGAAAATAAAAAACGAAACGAAGGGGGGATTTGCATTCTCTATTGTCTCTCTTGAATTAGCATATGATGGATCACATCTGTTTTTCTTTTTTGTTTTATGTGTAAGACTATTAAGTGAGTTACTAAAAACCGGTTATCAAAATCAAATAAGCTAGTATATATTACTGTTTGCGTAGGAAAGTTACAAACTACATATTTTATTGTAAAACTACTTGGCTTTTTGGGTTTATCCTTTTATAAGGATGATACTTTTACCCATTCACCAATTAATGCCTAGATTTTTCAAATAAAATCGTTATGACTAATAGCATTACTTTTCAACTTGGTATGTTACCCATGATGGGGATGTAAGTGGCTTTTTCTCAACTCCTGAACTAAGTTTTTATGATAGCGTCGGGTAGCACTCGAGTAACAATCAAGTGCTTTATAGATTAGCCTAGAGACAATAGTGGATTCTGGGGGAAGATATCGAGGTACCAGTCCCTTTGCACTCTCATGTATTTGGTAGGCTCCAATACGATAGTGAACTTTTGATTTTAGAATTTTTGTCAAAGTGTCTTATCTTTATTGGAGTTTTCGCCTGATAGTTCATTTGATTACCTTATTTTAGAAACGCTTCAATTTGATACTAAAATATTTATCCTAAAAGGTTGGCTTTCCTTTTTTAATGTTTATTATTTATTTATCTACGAAATACAACGGATGGCTCACCATATTTCCAAGAAAAGCTATAGAAAAGACTTAATATGCCTGTGCTTTTATAAAAGAATATTGTTCTGATGTTTGAAGAATTAAGATAGTTATCTAAGTTACACTGATTAAATCACATAAAGGTTAATCAATTTCTTTAAACGAGAAGGACTCCTTCCTGTTTAATGCATATTTCTCAAGGGAAAGTAAATTATTCTTCTTTACTACAACTCCAATTAATGGCTTTCCTATATAGTAGTGACTTAGTTCTAACTGAATTGAATCCAAACAATCAAAGCTTTGTCCAATCGTTTTTAAGCTTTCTTTACAAGACGTTCTTTTTTGAAAGGTCTTGTACATCTCGCCAGTTTATTTAAAGGATAAGTCAATTAGGGACTTTATGGGGCAGACGTTTAACTTGGATATACTAGCCATCATAAATCCAACTGAATACCATGACCCTTGGTTTCTCTTCTAAAAAATCGAATGATCTTAGGACTCTAGCTTCTGTAATTGCACTTAAGTTGGTCGGATGTAGTTATAATACAATTCTTGCTATGTTTAATAGGCTGATTTAGGCCATAAAGTTATTATTGCCAATAGAATTCAAAAGGGGGAGTGTGCATCTATGAGCAGATATATTAGGATTATAATTAACCTTACAAATAAAAAAAGTTATTATACTTAAAAGTGTTGACTTTGAATCAGGAAAGGATTAATATAAATAAGCACCAAGTAAACAAACAAAAAACTTCATTCACTTTTGGCTGATTGCCAGAAGAAATGACACAATAAAAACTATTGACTTCTTATAAAGAAAATGGTAAGATGAAATGGTCGCTGAGAAACACCGGC
>NZ_JBIWCW010000035.1:0-2645 GCF_044761665.1 Peribacillus sp. NPDC097295 | reverse complement strand
CTGCAATATAAATTGAAACGCCGTATACGCGAACCGTACGTACGGTGTTGTGAGAGGGGCGAAAATAAGTTAGCTTATTTTCCCTCTACTCGATTATTCAAGTAAGGAGATTGGAAGGCGTGAATATCAGAAAAGCAACAGTAGAGGATGCAGAAAAGGCCGCAATATTAATAAGACTGGCCATCAAGGAAATTGCCGAAGCACTAACCGGTGAAACGGAGGAAGAAAGGATTCTTGCCGTTCTTGGCGATCTCTTCAGAAGCAGTGGAAACAGAATGAGCTTTGAAAACACGATGGTCTGTGATCATGATGGGCAAATGGCTGGATTGATCATCGCCTATCATGGAAAAGATGCAGCAGCTTTGGATGAACCGATTGCTGAGCGATTAAGAAGGAAAATGAAAGACGAAAGCATTAAAATCGACAAGGAAGCGGAAATAGAAGACTTCTACCTGGATACAATATGTGTGGATTCAAAATTTCGGGGTAAGGGGATTGGGACGTCACTGATTCATCACGTGGAAGAACTGGCGTTGGGAAGAGGGTATCACAGGATTTCATTAATCGTTGAAGACGTTAACCCCGATGCAGGTCGTCTTTATGTACGGTTGGGCTACAAAAAGACAAAGATGATAACAGTTAGTGGTGGGGAATTTGCCTATATGGTAAAGGAAATGAAAAAAACCCCAGTGTAAGCTGAGGTTTTAATATTGTACTAGGCACCAAAAGTGAGCTATAATTGTTGCCCATTCATAGCAGCCCAGTCGGCATATGAGCCAGACCCATTGCAGCCGGGACAGTCATGGATATCTGAAAAGTGATATTCCGTTGGTACGAAAGAACTGTATCCTCGCCCGTAACAATCCGGACAAAGGCCTTTTTCTTCCATGCTTGCACGATGCTTTTCCAACCTGTTGGCATTCCAGTCTGATATGGAGTTAAACAAACCCATTTCCTCACCTCGTTTGCTTTTCCTTATTTTTCTTTATACTGTGCTCTTTTATGCATAGAAATGATGAAAAAATCAGGAATTCTTCTTTCTATATTTTTATGAGAAAAGACGTGAATTGGTGAGTCATTTTGTGGCAACGCTATGTTTGTGGTAAAATACAGGTTAGCTTAAAAAAGAAAAGAGAAGATGATATGAAAAAAACTACAACACCTGTTAATAAGAATGATATTATAGAGGTTTTATTCGAAGATTTAACCCATGAAGGTGCTGGCGTCGCTAAGGTAGATGGCTATCCGATCTTCGTTCAGAATGCTCTTCCTGGTGAAAAAGCAAAAATTAAAGTCTTGAAAGCCAATAAGGGGTATGGGTTCGGACGCTTGATGGAAATCATCGAAAATAGTCCATATCGCGTGGAGATTAGTACGGAAGACTATAATAAATATGGTGGCTGCCAGCTCCAGCATATGAGTTATGAAGGCCAACTGGAATTTAAAGAAAAGCAAGTGCGTGACGTGATGACCCGCATTGGAAAACTTGAGGATGCGACGGTTTATCCGGTTATTGGAATGGAGAATCCGACTCATTACCGTAATAAAGCCCAAGTACCTGTAGGGGAAAAAGATGGCAAGATGATTGCAGGGTTCTTTAAACCACGCACACATGAAATCGTGGAAACAAAAGAAAGCATCATACAGAATGAAGTGATAAGCGAAGCCGTTCAAGTTGTGAAGGAAGTCTTCAGTAACCTGGGCATCCCTGCATACAATGAGCAGACCCATAAAGGAGTATTGCGTCACATCATGGCTCGTTATGGTAAGCAAACAGGCGAGTTAATGATCGTGCTTGTTACACGGACTAGCAGTATCCCATTCATCGAAACGATCGTGAAGGAAATCACTGATCGTCTTCCACAAGTGAAATCAATCGTTCAAAACGTGAATACGAAGAAAACGAATGTGATCTTGGGAGACAAGATGACTTTGCTTTGGGGCAACGAAGTGATTTATGATAGAATCGGCGACGTGAAATTTGCGATTTCCGCTAAGTCCTTCTATCAAATTAACCCAGATCAAACGAAAGTCCTTTATGACAAGGCACTTGAGTATGCTGGCTTAACGGGAGAAGAAACCGTAATTGATGCATACTGTGGCATTGGCACAATTTCTTTATTCTTGGCACAAAAAGCGAAGAAAGTCATTGGCGTGGAAGTGGTAGAAGAAGCCATAGAAGATGCACGCCGAAATGCTGAACTGAATGAAATTGCGAATGCGGAATTCGTTGTAGGTGATGCAGGAAACGTGATTGCTGAATACTACCAAAAAGGTAATACTGCTGACGTGATCGTTATGGATCCACCACGCAAGGGCTGTGAAGAATCTCTTCTAAATACGATCATTGAGATGAAACCGAAGAAAGTGGTTTATGTATCTTGTAACCCAGGAACGTTAGCCCGTGACCTTCATATTTTAGAAGAAGGCGGATATCAAGCCATCAAAATCCAACCAGTAGATATGTTCCCTATGACTACACACGTTGAGAATGTTGTATTATTAGAATTGAAATAAGTATAAAGGAAGCGGGATCCAATAAGGGTCCCGCTTTTTTGGTGTGCCCGGCATGGGTGCAATCTATAGGGTGTGAGTCCCGAACCATGAAGGCAGTAGTAGTGGTTAGCTTAATGCAAGGGTGTCCA
>NZ_JBIWCW010000034.1:3465-4856 GCF_044761665.1 Peribacillus sp. NPDC097295 | reverse complement strand
TTTTCAAAAAGCGTTGGTTAAGTCCTCGATCTATTAGTATCAGTCAGCTCCACATGTCGCCACGCTTCCACCTCTGACCTATCAACCTGATCATCTTTCAGGGATCTTACTAGCTTGCGCCATGGGAAATCTCATCTTGAGGGGGGCTTCATGCTTAGATGCTTTCAGCACTTATCCCTTCCGCACGTAGCTACCCAGCTATGCCTTTGGCAAGACAACTGGTACACCAGCGGTGCGTCCATCCCGGTCCTCTCGTACTAAGGACAGCTCCTCTCAAATTTCCTGCGCCCGCGACGGATAGGGACCGAACTGTCTCACGACGTTCTGAACCCAGCTCGCGTACCGCTTTAATGGGCGAACAGCCCAACCCTTGGGACCGACTACAGCCCCAGGATGCGATGAGCCGACATCGAGGTGCCAAACCTCCCCGTCGATGTGGACTCTTGGGGGAGATAAGCCTGTTATCCCCGGGGTAGCTTTTATCCGTTGAGCGATGGCCCTTCCATGCGGAACCACCGGATCACTAAGCCCGACTTTCGTCCCTGCTCGACTTGTAGGTCTCGCAGTCAAGCTCCCTTGTGCCTTTACACTCTGCGAATGATTTCCAACCATTCTGAGGGAACCTTTGGGCGCCTCCGTTACTCTTTAGGAGGCGACCGCCCCAGTCAAACTGCCCACCTGACACTGTCTCCCACCCCGATAAGGGGCGCGGGTTAGAATTTCAATACAGCCAGGGTAGTATCCCACCAACGCCTCCACCGAAGCTAGCGCTCCGGTTTCTCAGGCTCCTACCTATCCTGTACAAGCTGTACCAAAATTCAATATCAGGCTGCAGTAAAGCTCCACGGGGTCTTTCCGTCCTGTCGCGGGTAACCTGCATCTTCACAGGTACTATAATTTCACCGAGTCTCTCGTTGAGACAGTGCCCAGATCGTTACACCTTTCGTGCGGGTCGGAACTTACCCGACAAGGAATTTCGCTACCTTAGGACCGTTATAGTTACGGCCGCCGTTTACTGGGGCTTCGGTTCAAAGCTTCGCTTGCGCTAACCTCTCCCCTTAACCTTCCAGCACCGGGCAGGTGTCAGCCCCTATACTTCGCCTTGCGGCTTCGCAGAGACCTGTGTTTTTGCTAAACAGTCGCCTGGGCCTATTCACTGCGGCTTTTCTGGGCTATTCACCCTAAAAAGCACCCCTTCTCCCGAAGTTACGGGGTCATTTTGCCGAGTTCCTTAACGAGAGTTCTCTCGCACACCTTAGGATTCTCTCCTCGCCTACCTGTGTCGGTTTGCGGTACGGGCACCTTACATCTCACTAGAGGCTTTTCTTGGCAGTGTGGAATCAGGAACTTCGGTACTATATTTCCCTCGCCATCACAGCTCCGCCTTTATG
>NZ_JBIWCW010000034.1:1735-3370 GCF_044761665.1 Peribacillus sp. NPDC097295 | reverse complement strand
TATGGAAACGGGATTTGCCTCGTTTCCGGCCTAACTGCTTGGACGCGCATATCCAACAGCGCGCTTACCCTATCCTTCTGCGTCCCCCCATCGTTCAAACGATGTATAGGTGGTACAGGAATATCAACCTGTTGTCCATCGCCTACGCCTTTCGGCCTCGGCTTAGGTCCCGACTAACCCTGAGCGGACGAGCCTTCCTCAGGAAACCTTAGGCATTCGGTGGAAGGGATTCTCACCCTTCTTTCGCTACTCATACCGGCATTCTCACTTCTAAGCGCTCCACCAGTCCTTACGGTCTGACTTCAACGCCCTTAGAACGCTCTCCTACCATCGACACCATACGGTGTCAATCCACAGCTTCGGTGATACGTTTAGCCCCGGTACATTTTCGGCGCGGAGTCACTCGACCAGTGAGCTATTACGCACTCTTTAAATGGTGGCTGCTTCTGAGCCAACATCCTGGTTGTCTAAGCAACTCCACATCCTTTTCCACTTAACGTATACTTTGGGACCTTAGCTGGTGGTCTGGGCTGTTTCCCTTTCGACTACGGATCTTATCACTCGCAGTCTGACTCCCAAGAATAAGTATTTGGCATTCGGAGTTTGACTGAATTCGGTAACCCGTTGGGGGCCCCTAGTCCAATCAGTGCTCTACCTCCAATACTCTCATCTTGAGGCTAGCCCTAAAGCTATTTCGGAGAGAACCAGCTATCTCCAGGTTCGATTGGAATTTCTCCGCTACCCACACCTCATCCCCGCACTTTTCAACGTGCGTGGGTTCGGGCCTCCATTCAGTGTTACCTGAACTTCACCCTGGACATGGGTAGATCACCTGGTTTCGGGTCTACGACCTCATACTCATTCGCCCTATTCAGACTCGCTTTCGCTGCGGCTCCGTCTTATCAACTTAACCTCGCATGAAATCGTAACTCGCCGGTTCATTCTACAAAAGGCACGCCATTACCCATTAACGGGCTTTGACTACTTGTAGGCACACGGTTTCAGGATCTATTTCACTCCCCTTCCGGGGTGCTTTTCACCTTTCCCTCACGGTACTGGTTCACTATCGGTCACTAGGTAGTATTTAGCCTTGGGAGATGGTCCTCCCTGCTTCCGACGGGATTTCTCGTGTCCCGCCGTACTCAGGATCCACTCAGGAGGGAACGAAGTTTCAACTACAGGGTTTTTACCTTCTTCGACGGACCTTTCCAGGTCGCTTCATTTACCCCGTTCCTTTGTAACTCCATATTGAGTGTCCTACAACCCCAAGAGGCAAGCCTCTTGGTTTGGGCTACATTCCGTTTCGCTCGCCGCTACTCAGGAAATCGCTATTGCTTTCTCTTCCTCCGGGTACTTAGATGTTTCAGTTCCCCGGGTCTGCCTTCAGTACCCTATGTATTCAGGTAAAGATACTGTTCCATTACGAACAGTGGGTTTCCCCATTCGGAAATCTCCGGATCAAAGCTTACTTACAGCTCCCCGAAGCATATCGGTGTTAGTCCCGTCCTTCATCGGCTCCTAGTGCCAAGGCATCCACCGTGCGCCCTTTCTAACTTAACCGTTAAAAAAGTCTTACAGATGCTTTGAAAAAAATTAATTGCCTTCTATCTATTATCTAGTTTTCAAGGAACAATG
>NZ_JBIWCW010000033.1:0-6456 GCF_044761665.1 Peribacillus sp. NPDC097295 | reverse complement strand
AAAACTACGTCAGACTTAAACTGAACCGCCGTATACCGAACGGTACGTACGGTGGTGTGAGAGGTCGGAGGCTAGGCGCCTCCTCCTACTCGATTGTTCCTGCCATTAGTAATCTATCGGGGGGTAGATCTACCCGAAGAGCCTGAATGTTCAGAAGTAGGTTACTGGTTATAATTAACGTTTTGTGCTGTTGAATCGAAGAATATTTACGTTTTGCACATTCCTTTTTCTATGTGCATAAATGGATCTGAACAAAAAATAATGAATGTTTCTTTCGTAAATAAGCAGTGAATCGTCTTATTAATAAGTAATTAGTAACAAACGATTACAAATAAAATTAAATTGGTAGATAATTTTAATTTTTTTGTAATATTTTGAAGGGAATAACATATTTTAGTCGAATATAATCATATTATCCTTTTGCGAGGTTGGAAAGGAAGGTGGTTTTAAGCTATTAAACTGCTGTTTTTTTGGTTTTTCCGAGGAGAAAGAATAAAATGTGCAAGCGGTTTGCTAATTGTTCTAGTAAATGCACTTTAAAACTTCTAACTAATCCTCGCAGAAAATTTTCGGAATGGACTAAGCCGGCAGTTGATAGACGATAAAAAAAGAGGGTCCTAGAGTAGGGTGACTCGATAAGTAAACATAAAAGAGGGGGAAAATGTTTGAAAAAGTCTAAATTTTCAGTACTGTCATTGTTTTTAGTTATGATACTTGTACTGGCCGCGTGTAATGGAGGTTCGAAGGAAACTTCGAATGAAAAAGAAGAAGGAACGAGTAAATCAACTGGACCGAAAGTTTTAAATGTAAATAACTCATCTGAACCAGGTTCACTTCACCCTGCTAAAGCACAAGGTACACATGATTCATGGATTCTAAATCATACGTTTGAGGGGTTGACTAAGAAAACGGAGGAAGGGAAAATTGTCCCTGCCGTTGCAGAATCATGGGAAAGTAGCAAAGATGGTAAAACATGGACTTTCAAATTGAAAGATGGTTTGAAATGGTCGAATGGGGATCCGATTACTGCTAATGATTTTGAATATGCGTGGAAACATGCCTTGAATCCTGATACGGCTGCCGACTACGCTTACCAGCTTTATTATCTTAAAGGCGGAGAAGCATACAATGGCAAAAAGGGTAAGGAAGAGGATGTTGGTGTAAAGGCTACGGATGATCTTACATTAGAGGTTATCTTAGAAGAGCCTACTCCATACTTCCTAGATTTAACATCTTTCTATGCGTTATTTCCAATCAATAAAAAAGTCCAAGAAGAAAATCCTGATTGGGCTCTTGAGGCAGAAACGCATGTTTCAAATGGTCCGTTCAAGTTAACCGAATGGAAACATAAAGAAAGCATCAAAATCGAGAAGAATGACAATTATTATGATAAAGATAAAATTAAATTGGATGCTGTGAATTTTGCCCTGATAGAAGATGAGAACACTGCATGGCAAATGTATGAAAATGGTGAACTAGATCTAGCATATCCACTTCCAGTGGACAAACAAGGCCAACTGGTAAATTCCGGAGATAAGGAATTCCAAAATGGTCCAGATCTTGCTGTGTATTATTACAACTTAAATACTAAAGTAAAACCGTTCAATAATATTAAGGTCAGAAAAGCTTTATCCATGGCTATTGACAGAAAAATGATTACCGAAAATGTTACTCAAGGTGGCCAACAGCCGGCATATGGAATCGTCCCACCGGGGATACCTGATGCAACTGGTGACTTCCAAGAAAATACCGGAAATCTATTTGATGAAAATGTAGATGAAGCTAAAAAGTTATTAAAAGAAGGTCTTGCTGAAGAGGGTATGAAAAAAATGCCTGACTTCTCCATTTTGTTTAATACATTAGATGCCCATAAGAAGATTGCAGAAGCTGTCCAAGAAATGTGGCGTAAAAATCTAGGTGTTGAAGTCAAATTGGAAAATGCTGAATTCCAGGTTAAATTGGACCGAGAAAAAGCAGGGGACTTCCAAATTTCACGTGCCGGCTGGATTGGTGATTATGTCGATCCAATGACATTCATGCTTTGGGAGACGGATGGTGCTTACAATGACGCCGACTGGTCTAACAAGGAATACGACAAGTATCTTAAGGAATCTAAAACAGCTATGAAGCCTGAAGATCGTATGCCTATTCTACACAAGGCTGAAAAACTATTAATCGATGAAATGCCGATTATTCCAATCTACTTCTATACGAAACCATATATGGTTAAATCAAATGTTACAGGGATTTATGCACCGATCAACGAGTATCCTAGCTTTATTTATGCAGATAAAAAATAAAGGCAAGATAGTGATGGGAGGTATGTCCATATAGGGACATACCCCATTTTTCAGTTGAAAAATTCATGAATTCATTTCTGCTTTAAACTTCTATGAAAACGAGAATTGAGGTGATTACCATGTTGAGATATACGATAAATCGATTAAAATGGGCGATTATAACTTTATGGGCGGTCATTACAATCACTTTTATCATTATGCATTCTATACCAGGAAATCCTTTTGCCAAAGAAGGGGTAATGCCCCCTGCTGTTTACGATAACCTACAAGCTCACTATGGGTTGGATAAACCGTTATTAACACAATATGGAAATTATTTATTGGAAGTACTTCGGTTTGATTTTGGTCCTTCTTTAAAATCATCATCCATATCTGTGAATGATTACATAGTGAACGGATTCCCAGTATCCTTACACCTAGGTGCGCAAGCGTTGGCAATAGCTATCTTTTTTGGGCTGATCTTAGGAGTGATAGCTTCTTTATATCGAAATAAATGGCCTGATTATCTTTCGATGATCATTGCGATTGTTGGGATATCTGTTCCTAACTTTATCTTAGCTACAGTTTTGATAAATTATCTTGCTATTGAATTCAAAATTCTTCCTGTTGCTACTTGGGCAACATGGAAACATACGATATTGCCTTCCATTGCCTTATCGATGATGCCGCTCGCTTTTATTGCAAGATTGATGCGGACGAGCATGTTAGAAGTCATGGGTCAGGATTACATATTGACGGCAAAGGCCAAAGGGTTGAAACGGAGTAGCGTCATTATCAAACATGCGATCCGAAATGCCATATTGCCTGTCATTACGATCCTCGGTATACTGACGGCTAATATTGTCACGGGAAGTTTCATTATAGAACGTATTTTTGGAATTCCTGGGATGGGTGAGATGTTCGTCAAAGGAATCTTCAATCGGGATTACCCGGTTATTTTAGGTTCCACGATCGTGTATAGTGCCATATTAATTGTATTGATTTTCATAGTGGATGTTGCCTATACGTTGATTGACCCGAGAATTAAAGTGACGGGGGAGAGTAAATAATGGCAGAAAAAGTGCATTTAACTGAAGATATGTTCTCGCCCGCAGAAGATAATTTCAAGGAAGCAGAAAAGATTTCCCGACCGACTGTATCATTTTGGTCCGATGTATGGCGGAGGTTCAAACAAAATAAATTGGCCATGACTGGATTCATCCTTATTGTCCTGTTAGGGTTGATGGCCATTTTTGGTCCTTATATGAACGGATACTCATATTACGAACAAGATTTCGCCAAAAAGAATCTTAGACCAAATGCTGAGCATTGGTTTGGTACGGATACAGCTGGGAGAGACCTATTTACAAGAGCTTGGTATGGGGCAAGAATATCCTTATTCATTGGATTGATGGCAGCTCTCATCGACTTCATTATAGGGGTCATTTATGGGGGCATTTCGGCGATACGAGGTGGACGCACAGACAATTTAATGATGCGGTTTGCTGAGGTTATTTATGCAATTCCATACTTATTGATGGTTATCTTAATGATGGTCGTTTTAAATCCAGGTATCTTACCGATCATCATCGCGATGACGATTACAGGGTGGATTCCCATGGCACGATTGGTTCGAGGACAAGTATTACAGCTGAAGGAAAATGAATATATTCATGCAGCGACTATATCCGGAGCTAACACAAATTGGAAATTGAGGAAACATATGATTCCCAATACAATGGGTCCGATCTTAGTGAATTTAACTTTGACAGTTCCTTCAGCAATATTTGCTGAGGCGACATTAAGCTTTTTAGGGCTGGGTGTCCCAGCTCCACAGGCTAGCTGGGGGACGCTGACAAGTGATGCTTTAGGAAGCATTTTAGTCGGTAACTTCTATCAGCTTTTAATTCCAGCCATCCTAATTTCCATCACGATGTTTGCCTTCAATGTAGTGGGTGATGGTCTTCAGGATGCACTGGATCCAAAGCTTCGGAAATAATAGAGTCCTAAACATATAGATATTGAACTAGAATAGGAGGGACGAGGATGGGGAACTTATTAGAGGTCAATGATTTACACATCACCTTCCATACGTATGCTGGTAAAGTTCAGGCTGTTCGCGGCGTTGACTTTCAAGTGAAAAAAGGGGAAGCCATTGGGATAGTCGGGGAGTCAGGGTGCGGAAAAAGCGTAACGGCGAAATCGATTATGAAGTTATTAGAAACGCCCCCGGCGCAGTATGGTAATGGATCGATCATATTTAATGGTAAGGATCTCGTAAAAGCGAGTGAAAAGGATATGCAAAGCATTCGAGGGAATGACATCAGTATGATATTTCAAGATCCGATGACTTCACTTAATCCGACTACAAAAATAGGGACCCAGATTATGGAGTCTATTTTAAAACATAAGGATATTTCTCGAAAAGAGGCATATGAAAGAGCACTTGAAACGTTAAAATTGGTTGGCATCCCGCAACCTGAAAAAAGGTTGCAGCAATATCCGCATGAATTTTCTGGTGGGATGCGGCAGAGGGCGATGATTGCGATAGCCCTTGCCTGCGATCCACAATTATTAATTGCAGATGAACCGACAACTGCACTGGATGTCACAATCCAAGCTCAAATACTAGAACTTATGAAAGACATCCAAAAGAGGATGAACACTTCCATAATATTAATTACCCATGATTTGGGTGTGGTCGCGGAAACTTGTGATCGTGTGATCGTCATGTATGCAGGAACGGTTGTGGAAACGGGTACGGTAGAAGCTATATTCGCAAACCCCCAGCATCCCTATACTAAGGGTCTGCTCAAAACTGTTCCAAGGCTTGATATGGAAAAAACGGATCCATTGGTTCCAATCATCGGATCTCCTCCTGATTTATTAGATCCACCAAAGGGTTGCCCCTTTTATCCTAGATGTGAATATGCGATGAAGGTATGCAAAGATCATGATCCGGAACTTGAAGAGGTGGAAGTAGGACAGACGGCAGCATGCTGGCTACATCATCCGATGGCAAAGGCAACAAGAGTTCAACCAACGACCAATGTATAAAGGAGGAGAGTCATGGTATCACTAAAAAATGTGTCATTAAAAGAAAAGACCCTCAGCAAAAGGACTCCTCTTGTTGAAATAAAAAACTTAAAGAAATATTTTTCTATTGGTTCAGAATCCTTAAAAGCAGTGGATGGATTGGATTTAACGATATTTGAAGGAGAAACGGTCGGGCTTGTTGGGGAGAGTGGTTGTGGTAAATCAACGGCAGGTAGAACGATTACACGACTATATGAGCCGACAGATGGTGAAGTTCTTTTTCAGGGAAAAAATATTTTTGACTATAAACAAGGAGAAATGTCGCAGGTCCGAAGGGAAATCCAAATGATATTTCAGGATCCGTATGCTTCATTGAATCCACGTATGAAGGTAGAGGAACTGATTGGTGAACCTCTTGCTATTCATGGGATTTTAAAAGGCAAAGAAAAAAAGAAGCGAGTGGAGGACTTGCTAAAGCTTGTCGGATTAAATCCAGAACATATCAGCCGGTTCCCCCATGAATTTAGCGGTGGACAACGTCAGCGTATCGGAATCGCGAGAGCATTGGCCCTAAACCCTAAATTCATTGTTTGTGATGAACCCATATCGGCCCTTGATGTTTCTATACAAGCCCAGGTCGTAAATTTACTTAAAGAATTGCAAAAAGATATGGGATTGACTTATTTATTCATTGCTCATGACTTATCAATGGTAAAGTATATCTCAGACCGTATTTTAGTTATGTACTTAGGGAGAATGATGGAACTCTCTGACAGTGATTCCCTAACGAAGGATCCGCTACACCCGTATACCCAGGCTTTACTTTCCGCTGTCCCTATTCCAGATCCAACGATTAAGAGGGAACGGATTGTTCTACAAGGAGATGTACCCAGCCCGATTAATCCACCCAGCGGCTGTGTGTTCCGGACTCGTTGTCCGAAAGCCATGGAAGTGTGCTCTAGTGTTATACCCGAATGGAAGGAACAAAAACCAGGGCATTTTGTTGCTTGTCATCTATACTGGTAACTCAATAAAGAAGGCCGGTTGGGTGCTGCACCCCAAAAGTTAGAGTTAAAAACTAACTTTTGGGGTGTTTTTTTTGGTGAAATATAATACGGAATTTAAATTCAAACTTGTTCAA
>NZ_JBIWCW010000032.1:0-8886 GCF_044761665.1 Peribacillus sp. NPDC097295 | reverse complement strand
AACAAAAACTGGCTAGCATGAGTCCAGTAAACTACCGAACTCATGCCAGCCAAATAGCTGCATAAAGAAAACTCTAACTTTTAGGGGTCACTACCAGGATTGACCCTCTTTAGACTTTTTTCCTGCTGATCTGACTATTTGATTATAACAATTACTTATCATCGGTCAGTTTTTTCTCATTTACGTATGAAACGTCAGTAACTTTCCAGGCGTCCTTTTCTTTTTTCAAGGTAACGACCTCAACCTGTTTCCCGGAAGAGACAGGACCCTCTGATGCCTCAAATGTCTCCTGCACATAAATATACTCTGAATCTTTTCCGTAGATAACTTCTGTATTATCGTCGTAGCTGAAGAAAGGAATGTAATATGGCGCGAAATCTGAACCAAATGCCATATATCCTCCATCAACTTTCGTGACGTTCGCTTGGATGAATTTTTCTGCAAATTCCTCCGTGAAATGTTTAGTCAGCTTATCTTTAATTTCTTTTTTCGTCCTTACTTCCTCACTGAGTGAACCTTGATTATTCAATGCTTCCTGTACTAACGAAAGCACTTGCTCCCTATGTATGCCTTCCTCTGCAGTAACAGGCAATCCCCCTAATAAAAGAAGGCAACTTATGACACAAGCAACTAAATATTTTTTCATCGTTTCATCTCCTAGGTAGTATAATTCCCGAAAGATACCGGTTTTTGTTCATACTTTTTCTTACCCTTCGTGAATAGGACCAAACTGAAAAAAAATACCATCCTGGAAAATTCCCCGGCTATTGGCAAATTCTTTGCTCACTTTTTCCACAAAAAAAGAAGATCTCCTATATAAGAAATCTTCAATCTATTGCTTATTTAAATACATAATAAAAAATGAATCCCACTATCAAAACCGTAGCCACTAACATAGAAAGAAAAATCGGGTTCCACAAATATGGATGCTCTTTAACAGAATCATCGAGAGACGAATCATATTTCCCTTTCACCGCTTTTTGCCCTTTTGCGACAGAAAAGGTATAAAAGAGTAAATATATCGACATGACGATTACTATGATGAGTAGGACCCAAATATATGTACTCAAAATATGTCTCCTCCAAGCATTATTTTTGCTTATCGTTACACATTTTGACAATTATTATACTTCTTTTGTTTTAAAGCAAGGCATCATTTTCATAGAGATAGCTATAGGACAAATCAAAGAAAATGTACTCCTTTTTATTAAGTGGGTAAGAAAAGGTTCGGATCGTTTCCCCCGATTCGATATCACTGTATAAATCAGATAAAATACCTTTTTTTTCATTGCGCATCTTAACGATATTTTCAAGAAAATAAGGTCGCCAGCTCCAATTATTGTCCATATATTTAGGTTGAACCAACCATTGGCCATCCTTTTGAAGAATATTAGGAGACTTCTGATACCCTTCTTCATCACAAATATATAACCGGAAACAAATGGAGTCCAATTTGGCAGCGAGAATTCCTAGAAGTTCCTCATGTGAATTGGTGCCTTTTTGCTGTTTCAAGAAGGATTGCATGCCTTCATTGAATTGCAACGTTTTTTGATAAACAGCTTCCATCTTTTTTGTTTCCAAAGAAATGAAAGATTGACATTCTTGATGGAATTTATCACGAAGCAGGTCTTTATCAATGAATTCCCCTTCCGGCCTTGCCAGGAAATAACCCTGATAATACCGGCCTCCGTTCTTCCAAGCAAAACGGAGTTGATACTCCGATTCAATATTTTCAAACAATAAATTGGCCCCAATCCTACGTGCGAGCATGCTGAGCGAAAAGAGAATGACCTGATAAGCGTCTCCCCCTGAGATACGGAGCTGATTTAAATTAACTTTTAAAATATTCGGAGAAATCTGAGCAATATGATCTAGTTGACTATCTTCCCCCAGATGATCGAAAGCTATCTTAATGCCATATGTCTTAAAATAGGCCAGTACATGTTGTAAAGGTTCAAAGTTTTCCAAACTGATCGTATCTGACAGTTCTAAAACGATTCTGTTCATTTCCTCAGGCTGAAAATGACGATGTAGAATTTCCATGAATTCTTCGCCATGATCTAACATTAGCAAATTGGGATCTCGATTAATAAAGATGAGAAAGTCTTCACCATAATCCTTTATTCGTTCAAGAGCTATTTCCAGTACATAATTATCCACTTCTATCCGATACTCTTCAGGCACGGAAGAATCGTGAAAAAAGGAACCAAGACTTTCATATTCTCCCTGCTCCTCATAGCGCCCTAATATTTCATACCCGATAACCTGGTGCTGATCTGCACTGAAAATGGGTTGAAAAAAAGGTGTCACCCTGTCCAAATTCTTTAATATTTTTTCTGCATCCATGATGTATTCCCCCTAATTACGAAACATCAATATGCACAAATTATACCATTAGTTGTAAGCATTGATAATAATAACTTTTGTATTCCCACCCATTTACCCGTATTTTTGATTAAATATACATGATGGATTCATTAGGATACTACAAAAGCCAACAGGTAAAAGACTATTGTTCCTAAGTTGAACAATAGCCTTTTGTAATTGAATTAGAACGGGAAGATCAAAGGAATCGTGATGACCATGATGACACCAATGAAGACTTGTGTGGCAATCCCAATAACGGTGAAATCTTTATATTTGTAATCCCCCGCCGTCATGACCAATGCATTCGTAGTCGCCACCCTTGGAGTAGCCAAGGCAAGGCTTCCCGCAATCGCCAGGGATAGAAAAACCGGAACGGGATCGACACCCTGATTGACCGCGGACGTTAGCGCAATGGGCGTCATGACAACTGTTGCTGCTCCATAAGGGATGAACTGGCTTAAAATCAGGGTCAAGAGATAAAAGACCGCCAATAGGCCATGAGCTCCAATATTACTGAATAAGACTGCCAGCCAATCACTTATCATCCGAACCCCGCCAGTATTATCCAGTGCTGCCGTCAATCCCAGCATGGCTGAGATTAACAATATAGGCTCCCAATTGATCTTTTGATAGGCATCTTCCATAGAACGGACACATCCTGTTACGATCATTAGCAGGGCAGCCGTAAGGACCGACAAAGCAGGGGGGATCGCATCTATCGATAAAAGAACTACCATCATACCCATTATCATCAAAGCGATCCATGTTTTGAATTTTGAGTCCACAGCTGAACTTTCTTCTGAGGTTGTACCTATAACAATGACATCCTCTAAATCGGAGGAAATCCTTTCGATATTTTCCCATTCACCATGTATCAATATGGCATCACCGGGCTTCAGACGTTCTGTACCAACATCAGCCTGGATATACTCACCATTTCTATTGATTGCCAATACATTACACTGATATTTTTCACGGAAATGAACATCAATAAGCGTTTGATTTTCATAGTCGGAGTTCGGGACAATCAATATTTCCGTCAAACCGAATCTACTGCTGAGAAAATGCTTCTTTATTTGTTCCGTATTAAAATGCTTAAATTCAAGTTCATAGTGATCTGCCAATCGTTGAACCGCTTCTTCTTCCCCAAAAACCAAGATGATATCGTCAGGGTGCATTACCTCATCGGCTCTGGCGGATATTGTTTGTTGCTTTTGAAGCAACGGCAACTGCTTATCTTTCGATTTCCGCTGGATCTCTATCAATGTCAATTCATATTGAACAGGCAGCTGTAAGTCGGATAATCTTTCTCCGACAATATCTGACGTAGCAGGAATGTGTAGATAATGCAGGAGATCATATACTTTGTACATACCTGCTAGTTCCCCTGCAGACAACCCCTTCACACTATTGTTGGCTGCAATCGTTTTTTCTGGCAGTAGCAGACGTCCAAGTGTGAGCATGAAGAAAAGCCCAGCCGAAAATGCTATTAATCCGATGGGTGCGAAATCAAAAAAAGTGAACGTCTGTAAACCATTTTCCCTTAACACATTAGCTACAATCATGTTCGAAGGTGTACCCGTTAGCGTCAAGAGCCCGCCAATACTGCTAGCATAGGCCAGGGGCAATAAATAACGGGTAGGGCTAGTTTTTTGTTGCAAAGCCATGCTCATGACAAGCGGAAGCAATATGGCAACAATGCCGGTGCCGCTTAAAAATGCGCTTAACAGTCCTGCCGTAACCATGACGACCAACAGTGATTTCCATTCGCTACCACCACAATATTTAAGCAAATTGTTTCCAGTCTTTTCCACAATCCCCGTATTAAGTAAACCAGCACCAACGATATATAGGCCAGCCAGCATTATTACTACGGGATTGGCAAACCCTGCCACAAGTTCATTAAATGGAAGTGTTCCCGTCAGGCCTAGAACAGCAAGGCCACAAAGGGCAATTAAATCTGCACGAAATTTACCTTGTATAAAAAGCGCAAATGCGCATAGAAGTATTATCAGTGTAATAAACATTGGTTCGGTCATCATGCTACCTCCGTGTAAATATCAATTTCAAACTGGATATCAATCATTCAATTCCAGTCACTCCGTATCCATATGCCTATGAAGAGATTTCCTTCTAATTATGTACATTGTTTGTTAATATGAGGAAGTAACATTCTTAATGTAGATAGGTTGATTAATTTGAGTAAAAATATTTCCAGAAGAACATTTTTAAAAAATGGGCTGCGTACGCTGGCGGCTGTTACCGGTTTAAGTGTCGGTGGTGGCTACTACTCCCATAACTTAGAACCGAAGTGGTTAGAAATAAAGCACGCCCTTATCAGCCACCCTCTTATCCCAAAAGGTTTTGATGGCATGACAATGATACAATTCAGTGACACCCACTTGGGGTTTCAATTTCAGCTTAGTGATTTACAAGCCATTGTCAATAAGATAAATCAACTGGGTCCGGATATTGTTGTATTTACCGGTGATTTAATGGACGAGCCCAATAAGTATAAGGCTCAAAACAAAATTCCGCCGGTTTTAAATCAACTGAAAGCACCCTTGGGTAAGTTCAGCATCTTCGGTAACCATGATCATGGAGGATATGGATCTGAGATATATCGGGATATCATGGAAAAATCCAACTTTACTATGCTGCAGAATAGATCTGCCCGCATTTCCTTACTATCAGCTGAAGAAATCTTCTTAACTGGCGTCGATGACGCAATGCTCGGAAAACCCGACTTTGAAAAGGCACTCTCTGGTATACCAAAAGGGGCGTTCACCATCATGCTCTCACATGCACCTGACTTAGCTGACACATCGTGCACTTATGATATTCAGTATCAAATTAGCGGGCACAGTCACGGCGGACAAGTTCAAATTCCTTTTATCGGCGCCCTAGTTACTCCCCCCTATGCCGAAAAGTATACGGAGGGTACATTTGAGATTGATTCATTGACGCTACATGTTAACCGGGGACTTGGCACGACTCGGCTCCCCTACCGCTTTTTATCACGTCCTGAATTAACCATTTATGAATTTAGGGCTGAATAATCAAGAAGCACATTGGAAAATCGCCAGACTCATTAACAAAGCCTGTGCGTAGAACTTCCTGATGTATCTTTTGAATTATAGCATTAGAAGGTAAATGGAAACACCACGTTATTTTTACCAGTTTGTTATAATATGTCAATGATTAGTTAGCTAATACATAGATGAATAGCCGACCAGAAAAGCCATGATACACCCTAAAATGGATACCGTTATGTAGATGAGACATTCTATGTAGCGGTGTTTTCTCATAAGTTCGAGAGCTTCCATACTAAAGGTAGAAAAGGTCGTAAAAGCACCTAAAAAGCCCATCGACACCATCAGATGCAATGTTGGATCCCATTCTTCCTTTCTTGGGAAGATAAGCCCCAAACAGAAACAACCGATTAGATTAATCAGTAAAATACTAAATGGTATGGACTTCGATGGCAAGAGCTTATTGAATAAAGCCTGAAATATATATCTTAAGGCCGCACCGAAAAAGCCTCCTATTAAAATGAAAAGGATCTGGATCATACAGTACCTCCTCTTCGGTCACCAAAAATATGTAACCCTAGAAAACCTGCAATCATTCCCAGCACAATGGTTGCTCCAAGATAGATGGCTGCTTGTATCATAGAAACCTGCATCAGTGTCACCAGTTCCTGAGAAAATGCTGACATCGTGGTGAACCCTCCGCAAAATCCACTGCCAAGGGCTAAAAAAACGAATGATTTTTTTTTCGAGGCAAAATACCCATTAATCATTCCAAGTAAAAAACATCCTACTATATTTATAATGAGGGTGCCAAATGGAAAAAAAGAAGCGGCCGTCCATGTAATAACCGAATAACGCAATAAAGCTCCTCCCGCTCCTCCAAAACCTACGGCAAAAACCCTTTTAAACCGCATCAGCTCAACCACCTCAAGTATCTGTAAATGAATAGATTCATTATAACAGATTAACCTGGAACAGGCTCTTTTCAAAAAATAAACCATACTATGTAAAGACATAGAGAAAAGGAGGCCAACCATGCAAACACAATATTATTATCCTTTCTACCCCTACAATCAATATCCACTGCCGCAAAATGTTTACCGCAATGACTTCGGGAATGAAATGGGGATTGAATATGGAAACGATGAACGTTTCTTTCCATTCTTTCCTTTATTACTCCCTTTATCGTTTGTGGCTGGATTAGCAGTAGGTCCATTATTATTCAACAATCGTCCACAGTACCCGCCGCCGTACCCTCCCTATCCACCCGCTTATCCTCCTTATCCCCCTTATCCTGCATATCAGGGTAATCAGGGATATCCGGGTTATCAAGGTTTTCAGGGCTACCCACAACAATTCGGCGCACAGGCTGCAGTAAATGAGAACATCAATATATACACCCAATAAGGGTTGCACAGAAGGCGAAATGTAACGCCTTCTTTTTCTTTTAGAAAGAGCGCACTCGATATTTTACCGTTTTTCTTGAATTGCTGTGTCACAGCTTTAGAATTTACTTCCTTATATATTGTGAAGTGGTATAATATGAAATGCATAGTTGGTAAAGTGTTGGGAATAACTATGGCTTTATGGTATAATTTGGCCCATTATCAAATTCCCGATGCTACCTTACACGTCGAATATCACACTAGTCAAAAATAAACGGTATGACTTTATTGAAGTAATCTATTCTGATAGTATTCCTTCTAAACCTATGATGAAAAGGAGTTTCTACTATGAATCAAACGAAAGGACATTCTGAAATGGATGAGTTTTCGATTAACTCCCTTGCCCAAGCCGTGTTTATAGTTAATAAGCATGCGAAGACTGCATTGGAACCTAAAAATCTATACAACTTAAAAAAGCTCGCTTTAAATAAGCTCATGCAAGAAGGAAAAGCGAAGAAGATGGGTCTCCATTTCTCTGATAACCCTCGCTTTGCCGCTCAACAATCCGATGTCATTGTTGAATGTGGTTCCTATGTCTTTCACCTACCGCCTACGAAGGAAGACCTAAAAAACCTCCCCCATCTCGGCAGTCGTGCAGCATCTATAAGAAATCCCAAAGCTGCCTTGTCATTATCAAAAGCAAAGCAAATTTTACAAGCTTATGTTGGACAAGCTGGAGAAAAACAACCCAACCCTGTGAAGACCGAAAAAAGGTCGTATGGACGGAGTCAAGTTAAACAACCCTTTCACAACCCATTCCCCTCTTCTTTTTTAGGAAAAGGTTCAAAGTATTAAAAGAAAAAACGGGACGAGGATCCAAGATCCTCGTCCCGTTTTCACAGGTTATAAAACAAATTTATCAATCAATCTGATAAGTTCGGCAATCTCAGGTTTACTAATCTGTGCATCTGCCCCGACTATTTGCCCTTTATGGCGCAGGCTATCAGTTATCAAAGACGAAAATATAATGACTGGCAGTGCAGCTAAATTGCTATTTTCCTTAATTCTTCTTGTAAGATGATGGCCGTCCATTTGAGGCATTTCAATATCCGTGATCACTAGTTGGACTTCTTCGACAATCGTTTTGCCAGCTTCAACGAGTCCTTCCAAATAATTGATCGCGTCTATCCCGTTTTCATAAAACTCCAACTGTCTGAATCCGGCTTCTGTCAAAGTGTCGAACAGTAACTTACGCAGCAATGGTGAATCTTCAGCTATCAAGATTCTCTTTTCTGAATTTTGACGCTGGCCAAGCTTCCTAACCTGTTGGACATTAATTCCTGATTCGGGATTGATTTCAACCACGATCTTTTCAAAATCCAGCAATAAGATCATTTCACTGTTTAATTTGATAACACCGATTATCTGACTTTCCAAGCCTTGATACATATCCGAAGGCTTCTCGATTTGTGTCCATGAGATACGATGGATCTGTGTCACGGTATGAACATGGAATACGACCTTTTGCTGGTTGAATTCAGCGACTATGAATTTATCCTGTTCTGGGGTCTCTGATGCAGGAAACCCTAAGGCATCGGCTACATTTACAACAGGTAGCACTTCCCCCCGAAGTTCTATGATACCCTCCACATTGGGGTGGGAGTGGGGAACAAGGGTGATATGTACAGGATTTATGATTTCCTTCACCTTGATTACATTAATGCCGAATTTATTCTTTCCAATTCCAAATTCGACGATTTCAAGTTCATTCGTACCGCTTTCTAGTAATATCCCTTTATTTGCTTCCATTTATTTATCTCGCCCTTCCCCTACATTTCTCATTTATTATCCAATATAACATTTACCATATAGAAAAATAATACATTTTAGTGAAAAAGACCTATACTGCATAGATAAATGACTTCTACCTAATAATTCGGTTAGTTACACCAAATTGTTTAGGACGATTGGAAAAAAATATTTTTGTAAAAATTGGCTGAAGGATGAACAATCGAGTAGAGGGAAAATAAGCTAACTTATTTTCGCCCCTCTCACAACACCGTACGTACGGTTCGCGTATACGGCGTTTCAATTTATATTGC
>NZ_JBIWCW010000031.1:0-10117 GCF_044761665.1 Peribacillus sp. NPDC097295 | reverse complement strand
AAATAGAATGACTCCCGCACAATACGGGAGCCATCTTTTAGCTGTTTAAACTATAGGTCTTTTTTTAGACTGTCCATTTTATAGGGCACAGTTCAATCTAAAGGGGTGTTTCATCGCGCCTTTTTTCAAAGTCACGATTAGCCCAAACAAGTCATTCGGACTTATTCAACCGTTACACTTTTAGCAAGGTTACGTGGTTTATCCACGTCACAATCACGGTGCAGGGCAGCGTAGTACGCTATAAGTTGAAGCGGGATGACAGAGATAAGGGGTGTTAATAGTTCATTTACTTCCGGGATGACGAAACGATCATCTTCTTCTTCTAACCCTTTCATTGAAATGATACAAGGGTTAGCGCCACGAGCGACCACTTCTTTGACGTTCCCACGGATGCCTAGATTGACGCCTGCTTGCGTAGCAAGGGCTATGACAGGTGTTCCGTCTTCAATTAAGGCAATCGTTCCATGCTTAAGCTCTCCACCGGCAAAGCCTTCTGCCTGGATGTAGGAGATTTCTTTCAACTTAAGGGCACCTTCAAGACCGAGGTAAAAGTCAAGGGATCGACCAATGAAGAAGCAGTTACGTGTCACAGATAGATATTCACGTGCGATTTCTTCCATCTCTTCTTTCGAGTCGCATAGAGCTTCCATGCCTGTTGCAGCAATGCCAAGTTCTTTGACAAGATCGAAATCGAATGAAAGGTTACGGAACTGTCCTGTCACGTTCGCCAATATGGCCAATACGGCTACTTGAGCCGTATATGCCTTGGTAGAGGCTACAGCAATTTCAGGTCCTGCATGTAACAGGAGTGTATAATCTGATTCACGTGACAATGTAGAGCCCGGTACATTTGTGATGGTTAATGCTTTATGACCAAGTTCTTTAATCGCCACTAGTACTGCGCGGCTATCCGCTGTTTCCCCACTTTGAGAAATGAAGATGAAGAGCGGCTTTTCGGATAATATCGGCATGTTGTAGGTGAATTCTGATGCTACATGGACCTCAACCGGAATTTTAGCCATTTTTTCAATGAATTGCTTACCGATTAAGCCTGCATGGTAGCTCGTTCCACAAGCCACGATATAGATCCGGTCCGCCTCGCTTACTGCCTCTGTAATATTGTAATCAATCGCCAATTTACCTTCTTCATTTTGGTAAGCTTGAATGATTTTACGGATGACAGTAGGCTGCTCATCAATTTCTTTAAGCATATAATGTGGATACGTGCCTTTTTCGATATCGCTGGCATCTAGTTCTGCCGTAAATGGAGCACGGAATACTTCTTCATTGGAAAGATTCTTAATGGTTACTTTTTCTTTCGTTACGATGACCATTTCTTTATCCATTAATTCAAGGAATTGATCGGTAACTTGCAACATCGCCATTGCATCAGAAGCGACAACATTAAAGTCTTTTCCAAGACCGATTAATAAAGGACTCTTATTCTTGGCAACAAAGATTGTTTCATCATTTTCAGCATCCAATAAAGCAAGGGCATACGAACCTTCTAAAAGGGTAAGCGTATGACGGAATGCCTCTTCCACTTCCATGCCATCGTTCACGAACTTCTCCACTAGCTGAACGATGACTTCCGTATCAGTTTCGCTTTTGAAAGCAACATCCTTCAAATATTCACGTTTTAAAATTGCATAATTTTCGATGACGCCATTATGAACTAAAGTCAGGCGACCTGAATTACTTTGGTGAGGATGGGCATTATCGCGACTTGGTACACCATGAGTGGCCCAGCGAGTGTGTCCGATTCCTGTAGTCGCTTGCGTTTCTTCATCAACGACACTGCGTAAGTCTGCAATCCGTCCCTTTTCCTTGAAAACCTTGATACCCTCGTCATTTTTGACAGCGATACCAGCAGAATCATACCCACGGTACTCTAGCTTTTCAAGACCTTTTAACAAGACTTCTTTTGCATCATTTAGACCAATATATCCAACAATTCCACACATAATTTCTGTTCCTCCAACCGATTAGAGGGAACAGGAATGCATGAGGGCATTCCTGCCCCCTCATCTCTGATATTATTTTTTATAAAGGAAATACCCGAAGGCTTTTTCCCTTTGTACATTTCCAATTCTTTGTGCAGTCGGTTGCCCCACTGTTTTAAAATTGGAATTAATACGGCTGTGCACTTCAGCCGGGAGGTATCCGCCGAACACTCGATACTCCTCCTCCTCGTCAACTAAACCCGTCTCGACCCGGTTTAGTTCAGGCGCTTTAGTTTTCCTATTATCTTGCCTGGCCTCCTTTTCCCTTATAACCATTTAATGGTAAAAGTAGTTGTAAATCAGGATAATCATACCCTATAAAGGGGACATAGGTCAATTCTTTAGTACATTTGAGCAAAATATGACTCTTAATAAAAATATGCATAAAAGGAAATTTCGTTCCCTTTATGCATATGATCAGTTATTCAGTTAATCCCATTTCCGTCCTCACGATCGCTACAATGCGGTCGACATAACGCGTACATTCTTCTATCGTTGGCGCTTCAGCCATAACACGGACAAGCGGTTCCGTTCCAGATGGCCGCACCAAGATTCGCCCGTTGCCAGCCATTTCCGCTTCCACTTCTTTTATAACTTCCTGTACTTTTTCATTTTCCGTTACCCCATGCTTGTCTGTTACTTTAACATTGATGAGCGTCTGTGGGTATTTTTGCATCTCACTCGCAAGCTCGGAAAGAGGTTTTTGCGTTTCACTCATAATGTTAACAAGCTGTAAGCCAGTCAATAAGCCGTCCCCTGTTGTATTGTAATCCAAGAAGATGATATGCCCGGATTGCTCTCCGCCAAGGTTATAGCCACCTTTACGCATCTCTTCTACCACATAGCGATCGCCTACTGCTGTTTGAGCACTATGTATACCCTGTTCTTCAAGGCCTTTGTAAAAACCAAGGTTACTCATGATTGTTGAAACCACTGTTCCCTGTTTCAATCGATTGTTTTCTTTTAAGTATTTTGCACATATATACATGATTTGATCGCCGTCCACGATGTTTCCCTTTTCATCAATGGCTATAATGCGGTCGCCGTCTCCATCAAAAGCAAGTCCCACATCTGCCCCTTTTTCCTTCAAGAATTCAGCCAGAGCTTCTGGGTGGGTGGAACCGACCCCATCATTGATGTTCAAGCCATTCGGCGATGCTCCCATCGTAGAAATATCTGCATCTAAATCTGCGAATAAATGCATGGCTAAGGAAGATGTCGCACCATGGGCACAATCAAGCGCTACATGAATGCCTGTAAAATCTTCGTCAACTGACTGCTTTAAATATTGGAGATACTTTTGGCCGCCTTCGAAATAGTCATTTAAATGTCCTAAATCGCCGCCCGTTGGACGTGGCAACTCATCTTTTTCTAAATCAAGCAAAGCTTCAACTTCAGCTTCCTGTTCATCTGAAAGTTTAAAACCATCCGGCCCAAAAAATTTAATTCCGTTATCCGCTACTGGATTATGAGAAGCTGAGATCATGACACCCGCTTCGGCACTTAATGCTTTTGTAAGATAAGCCACTCCCGGTGTCGATATGATGCCCAGGCGCATAACTTCAGCACCGATGGATAATAAGCCGGCAACAAGTGCACCTTCTAGCATTTCCCCTGAAATACGGGTATCACGTCCTATTAACACTTTTGGTTTTTCTGAATTCTTAGTAAGGACATAGCCACCAAAACGGCCTAGTTTAAATGCCAACTCTGGTGTTAACTCCGTATTTGCAATACCCCTGACTCCATCTGTTCCAAAATATTTACCCATCTATATCGCTCCTTCTTTAAATCGTTACTAAATTAAATGATGTTAATGGCAGCTTATGTTTCTTCCTCTTTTGGAGGCAAGGAAACTGACACCGTGACTCTTTTCGAATCCAGGTCCCATGTTACTCCCGCAGGTACTCTTACTGCCAGTTCTACATCATGCTGGCCTTCATCTAAATTACTTACATCGACCGTGAGCGAAATGTCGTTTTTAGATATTTTTTTTAGCTCATCCGCTTTTCCATTCAACGTAATGTTCGTTACATCTGATTCCAGTTCCACTTCTTGATCTTCCCGTTTACCCACAGGAATTATTTTCAGGTTAGTGAAGGTCTTGGACTCCATGGTTTCCGGTTCTTCCTTTTCAATCGTTTCTTCTTCGTCTACTATTACTTCTTCTACCTTTTCTTCTTCCTCAACCTCTTCCTCATCTTCTACATCGACTTTTTCAGTACGGATTTTGACCGTAGCTTTACTGGCGGACATTTTTTGTACGGTTTCCGGTTTTAAAAGATCCAGTTCCATTTCGGTATCTCCATCCACTTTCGAGATATTAACTGGAAGATATAATGCATTAATTTTATCCAAGGCGTTTTCTTGCCCGTAAAGTGTTACCTCTTTAGGGTCGATGCTAATACTTTTGATTCGGACGCCAGCTTTGGTTTTACCTGTCTGCTTCGGTTCGATCGACACCTTTTTGGAAGGGATGCTGACCTTCAAAGATACGGCTACAGAAGCAGGCTCAATCGAGACATCCAACTTATTCAGATCACGGTCGAGTGCTTTTACCGTCGCTTGCCCGTTCACCGTTTCGTTAAGGCCTTTCCTTATTTCAAGGTTAGCCTTTACATAGGAAATTTGCTCGATCACATCCTTGGCACCTGTGATTTTCACGACTTCAGGATTGACTGTTGGTTGACCCGCAGTATAACCCTCTTCTAGTAAAGAACTATTATATTCCGCTTCGACTTTGAATTCTTTCGTCATTCGTTCCTGCACATTCACTTCAGCATACTCCGGATCTATCGTAGCAACTAGCTTTTCATTTAAGTCGCTTATTTTGAATGTGACCGATCGATCCCCCATAGAAATTTCGGGGTCGGAAAGATCTACATATACTTTAAAATCCCGCTGGCTTTTAGCATTAAGGAGAAGGCTTTTAGCACCCTTCAAAGTGACATCCACCGTTTCTGGTACACCGCTCACCACCAAGTTTTCACGATCATAGTACACTTCGACAGGGACATTTTCGATGGTTTCAGTACCATTCTCTGGAGCAGTAGACAATCCCAGTGACTTCTTATCAGACTCCATCTCAAAGTTTACGGATATAAATAATAGAGCAGCCAAGGCAAAAGCGACAATTCTCATAAACCAAGCGCTATTCGTGAATTTATCCATTTTTCTTCCCCCTCCAATTCCAGATACCCGAGGAAGTTGTTTTGACATTCTTCAATACCAGTTCACTTGTAAGCATGGCTCTAAATGATTCCTGACTTAAATCACGGAAAAGCTCCCCATTTTTGGTGACGGAGATTCCTCCCGTTTCTTCAGATACCACAATTGTCACACTATCTGTTACTTCACTCATTCCAATGGCAGCTCTATGCCTTGTACCCAACTCTTTTGAAATGAACGGACTTTCTGATAAAGGCAGGTAGCAGGCTGCCGCGGCGACTTGATTATCCTGTAAGATGACTGCTCCATCATGGAGTGGTGTATTCGGGATGAAAATATTAATGAGCAGTTCAGAAGAAACATAGGACCTTAAAGGAATTCCTGTTTCAACATAATCACCCAGTGCCGTTCCTTTTTCAATCGTAATTAGGGCTCCAATTCGCCTTTTTGCCATATACGTAGAAGCTTTTAGAATTTCTTCTACTAAACGTTCTTGTTGATTCTCTTCAGGAACACTGCCCCTTGAAAAAATCTTTCCTCGTCCTAATTGTTCTAGTGCTCTTCTCAATTCAGGTTGGAAAATCACAAGAATTGCCAGGACACCCCAGTTCATGACTTGCTCCATTAACCATCCAAGGGTATTGAAACCAAACAGATTGCTTAAGCTTTTTACAATGACAATTACAAAAATACCCTTTAGCAGTTGTATGGCTTTTGTGCCTCGAATTACAGTTAACAATTTATATATCACAAACCAAACAAGGAAAATATCAATGAAATTTACTACATAGTCCCAAACATTCAAATTGGAAATAGACATGTTGTTTCCTCCAGTCCGTAATACTCCAAATACACAATAACCATCGTTATGTAATAACCTTAATAGTATACCATTTTTTAAATCATACTTCTAAAACTAGTAGAGAAATTTATGTGGGAGTTAGTTTTAGTCAAGCACAGTTGATTTCCATCTATATGGAACCGAACAAAAAGGGCACTGTCTCATAAGTCCTTTTTCGAGTAAAATAACGCAAAATTGAAGAGGCAGAAATGTTGTTAAATCAACATTTCTGCCTATTTCTATTTATTCAATTTAGACTTACCTACCCTTTTTGGGACGAACCCTTTAGTTCAGCCCAACTAATTCTTTTTATCTTCAACTGATGTAGAAGGGAGAAGCGATGTTCCGGTATCCTTTATTTTATACCATAACCATTCAAAAGCTTGGTCTATGACTTCAACATCTCCCGTCACATTCCCTGCCTTTGCCATGTACTCCTGCCCATTGATGACCGTGACATTTCCCTGTACCTCACCCTCAATGCGTATGTCTCCATTTTGAACCACAACGTCCCCTTCAATGGTTTCCCCACTAGGGACAATGACCGTTTCCCCTTCTACCAATAAGTTAGGTTGCTTGGAGACGGAAAAATGTTCGTCCTGATTATAAGTGGAGAAGATCGAACCTGTCATTAATACAACGAACATCGCCGCGGCTGTCATAAACGGATGAGCCTTAAACCATCTCTTTGCCCCCGTAGCCTTCGTTTCCTTAGGCAATTGGGCCATCACCTTTGCAGTGAAATCATCCGGGGCCTTAATATGGGAAGTGCTTTGTACAAGGGCAACTGCTTTTTTCATTTCATTGAAAAAATCTCGGCATGCAGGACATATAAGCAGATGGTCCCGTAACATTTCTTTATGCTCAGGTTTAATGTCCTCATCTAAATAATCATGCATATAATTAATGATTTCCTCGTGGCAGTTCATTTTTCTCACCTTCTTTTTATAAATGGCGCAGTTGTTTACGCAAAGCTTCTCGCCCACGATGTATCCTTGTCTTAACAGTTCCTACCGGCAAATCAAGAATTTCACTGATTTCCTTTAACGACAATTCTTCAATGTATTTCAATACGATGACCGAACGATACTTATCCGGTAACTTCATAACTTCAGCCTGGATGGTTTCTTGGAGCTCTAATGATTCTACTTCTTCCTCTGGCAAGGCCATGTCTGATGCAATTTGGGAATACATGTTCAATCCCTCTGTACCAGTGACTTCAGCATCTAAATAGTAATCCGGCTTTTTCTTACGAAGACGGTCGATACAAAGATTCGTTGCTATGCGATATAACCATGTAGAAAATTTCATGTCGATATTGAAACTACGAATATTCACAAAGGCTCTTACAAAAGCTTCTTGGGACAGGTCTTCAGCTTCCTGTCGATTACCAAGCATTCTAAAACATATCTGAAAAACTTTATCCTTATAAATTTCGACAATTTCCCCAAATGCATTGTGGTCTCCTTTTAACACTTGGTTTATTCTCTCTTTAATGAGTCCATCCATTTTTGTTTTTACCCCCGCTTCATGCGGCTATACGATTATTACGAATCGCCAGCTAAAAGGTTTCATAATTTATTACTTTTATTTTAACAAACTTTTACATTTTATGTTTAAAACGGAAACTGCAAGGTTATATAGTAAGAAATTGTTAAACAAAAAGGAAGTGAATCCTGATAATGACTGCAGAACAAATACTAGATCATATTGAACGATACAGACAGAAAATGATTATCTTAGCTTCCCGTTCCTCGATGATAGATAATGAAGTAGTTGAAGTTAGTAGCAAGCTCGATATCCTGATGAATCAATATTTCCATTTGACCAAAAGCAGAAATAATAAGCAAACAGTTAAGTGAAGGGAGATTGCCTTGGAATCATATAATGATGCATCTTTTCAACCGTACCTAAATAATATACTCATGTATTCTAGCATATAAAAAAACAGTAACCCATATAAAAATGGTTACTGTTTCTTTCATTTCTTCTCTTATAGCAACTTTTCTCCAAAGAGGGAACCCATCAGGGCCACCGCAACGATTGCCGTCTTGTTACGCTCATCTAATACGGGGTTCACTTCTACAAATTCAGCTGAGGTTATCAACCCTGATTCAGACAGCATTTCCATTGCCAGATGGCTTTCCCGGTAACTTATACCTCCAAGGACCGGAGTCCCTACCCCAGGTGCCTCTGCCGGATCTACCCCATCAAGATCTAAAGAAAGATGAACCCCATCCGTTTTATCACGTAAGTATTCAATACATTCTTCCATCACCTTCGTCATTCCTAACCTGTCAATTTCATGCATTGTAAAAACCTTAATACCCTTATCGCGAATCAATAGTTTTTCTCCCTCATCCAATGACCGAGCTCCAATAATAACGATATTCTCCGGTTTTACTTTCTGTGCATATCCATGTATATTAACCAAATCTTCGTGACCAAGCCCGATACTAACAGCGAGTGGCATCCCATGAATGTTTCCTGAAGGAGAAGTCTCCTCCGTATTTAAATCTCCGTGGGCATCATACCAAATGACCCCTAAATTCTCATAGTGCTTTGAAATCCCTGCAAGCGTCCCAATTGCTATGGAATGATCACCACCGAGAACAAGCGGAAAAGATCCTTCAGCAATAATTTTATCCACTCTTTCTGCTAATTGAGTATTCCCTTTAGCGACAAGAGATAAGTTTTTTAAATTTGAACCAAGCTCATCAGCCGAACCAGGTCGTCCCACTATGATATCTCCCAAATCCTCTACTTCTATCTGTAATTGTTCAATCCGTTCCACGACACCCGCACAACGGAGAGCACTTGGACCCATGTCCACACCACGTCTTGTCTGACCAAGATCCATTGGAAGACCAATAACCGAAACCTTCTGAATAGACATACTATTCCCCCTTTCTTTTAATTATAACTATTGAACTGAATGGTTCAACCGGACATTTCTGTGTATAAAGATACAGGCATAGTCTTTTGTGCCAGTCATCCGCTAATTCTTTATAATGAAAAGAAAATAAAAAAAGCCTTAAACCGAATACGGCTTAAGACATAAATGTTGGTGTATGTAGTTTGGTGGTGGAGCCTAGCGGGATCGAACCGCTGACCTCCTGCGTGCAAGGCAGGCGCTCTCCCAGCTGAGCTAAGGCCCCTAAGTATAAAAGATAATAAAGCGAAAGACGGGATTCGAACCCGCGACCCCAACCTTGGCAAGGTTGTATTCTACCACTGAACTACTTTCGCATATGGCTGGGCTAGAAGGGATCGAACCTTCGCATGACGGAATCAAAATCCGTTGCCTTACCGCTTGGCTATAGCCCAAAATATGTAAATTAATAGTTAGCAAAATAAAAAGCGGTAATTATATATTTCCCTTAAAAAGAAAGTATATAACCGATCCACATTTTTTAAAAAAAGATGGTGGAGGGGGGCAGATTCGAACTGCCGAACCCGAAGGAGCGGATTTACAGTCCGCCGCGTTTAGCCACTTCGCTACCCCTCCACATATATAAGTGAAACATGGTGCCGGCAAGAGGACTTGAACCCCCAACCTACTGATTACAAGTCAGTTGCTCTACCAGTTGAGCTACACCGGCAAATCAAAGCTATTAAAAATGGTGGAGGATGACGGGATCGAACCGCCGACCCTCTGCTTGTAAGGCAGATGCTCTCCCAGCTGAGCTAATCCTCCAATAATGTTAAGAAAATGGTGACCCGTACGGGAATCGAACCCGTGTTACCGCCGTGAAAGGGCGGTGTCTTAACCGCTTGACCAACGGGCCGTTAATTAATTTTAAAAGTAGTTTGGGAAGCTCCCAAGCGGATTCGAACCGCTGACCTCTTCCTTACCATGGAAGTGCTCTACCTACTGAGCTATGGAAGCATATGGCTCCGCAGGTAGGACTCGAACCTACGACCGTTCGGTTAACAGCCGAATGCTCTACCACTGAGCTACTGCGGAATAATATAATGTTTCCTAAAACTCTGAGAAGATAAATTGAACTGCTTGGCGGCGTCCTACTCTCACAGGGGGAAACCCCCAACTACCATCGGCGCTGAAGAGCTTAACTGCCGTGTTCGGAATGGGAACGGGTGTGAC
>NZ_JBIWCW010000030.1:0-11625 GCF_044761665.1 Peribacillus sp. NPDC097295 | reverse complement strand
GGGTATTGTACTACATTGGGTAACTCCTTAAGTCGTATCCTATTATCCTCACTCCCAGGTGCTGCTGTCACAGCTATACAAATTGATGGAGTGCTACATGAGTTCTCAACAATTGAAGGCGTCGTAGAAGATGTAACATCAATCATCCTTAATGTGAAAAAGCTAGCTCTTAAGATTTATTCCGATGAGGAAAAGACGCTAGAAATTGACGTTTCGGGTGAAGGGGTCATCACGGCTGCTGATATCACTCATGATAGTGATGTAGAAATTCTTAACCCGGATTTATATATTGCTACAATCGGTAAAAACGGTCATATGCGTATGCGCTTATCTGCACGTCGCGGCCGCGGCTACACTCCTGCTGTTCAAAACAAGAGGGAAGATCAGCCTATTGGTGTAATTCCAATTGATGCGATTTACACTCCAGTTTCACGCGTATCTTTCCAAGTGGAAAATACTCGTGTAGGACAGTTGTCTAACTTTGACAAGTTAACGTTCGATGTTTGGACTGATGGCAGTACGGGTCCGCAAGAAGCGGTAGCACTTGGAGCTAAGATTTTAACAGAGCATTTGAATATCTTTGTTGGTCTAACTGATGAAGCTCAAAATGCAGAAATCATGGTTGAAAAAGAAGAAGACCAAAAAGAAAAAGTTCTTGAGATGACTATCGAAGAATTAGATCTTTCTGTTCGTTCTTATAATTGCTTGAAACGTGCTGGAATCAACACCGTTCAAGAGCTTGCTCATAAAACGGAAGAAGATATGATGAAAGTGCGTAATCTAGGTCGTAAATCACTTGAAGAAGTGAAAGCGAAACTAGAAGAATTAGGCTTAGGTCTTCGTAAAGACGACTGATAACATGGCGGAATCATCCATTATGTTGTGAGCCTTTACTAGACACACAATATAGAACTTCAACAAAGGAGGGAATCTCTAATGGGTTACAGAAAGTTAGGACGCACTAGCGCACAACGTAAAGCATTACTTCGTGATTTAGCTACGGATCTTATCATCCATGAGCGCATCGAAACTACTGAAGCACGTGCTAAAGAATTACGTTCTGTAGTAGATAAAATGATCACTCTTGGTAAACGTGGTGACTTGCATGCACGCCGTCAAGCTGCAGCATTCATCCGTAACGAAATCGCTGACGCTGAGAAAGGCACAGATGCCCTTCAAAAGCTATTTAGTGACGTTGCTCCACGTTATGAAGAACGTCAAGGCGGATACACTCGTATCATGAAAGTTGGTCCACGCCGCGGTGACGGTGCACCAGTCGTGGTTATTGAATTAGTTTAATAACAACGATGAAAAAGGGCAGGACAAAGGAATATACTCACTTGTTCTATGCCCTTTTTCTTTTTTTATTTTAGGTTCTGTATGTTAGAAATTCGCATTGAGTGTTACGATGGCTGGCGAAACCTTTATGGGAGCCTTCACGTCTAGCTCAAGCACCCCTTCCCGCTTTTGATAAGCGATCCAATAAGATAACCTGTTTTTCGTAACAGGACTGCTCAAAGCTGCTCTTAATTTACCGAAAATTCTTTCGGTGGAAGGGGTGCAGCGTTTTTTTATATGTTCAGAAATAATTGCTGATATTTCATTGATGGTTTAAGTTATTTGAGCCGAGTAAGAAAGATGAGTGCAGTCGAGGATGAGGAGGGCCACATGAGGAAGAAGCTGGTTTCTTTAAATAATATTATTTTCAAATATGAGGGTCAGTCTAAAAACGCCTTAGATGATGTATCTTTTGATATATATCAAGGGGAGTGGCTTGCAATTGTTGGTCATAATGGTTCCGGCAAGTCGACTTTAGCGAAATTATTGAATGGTCTTCAATTCGCCCACTCAGGTACGATCATGATTAATGATCAAATATTGACAGATGAAACCGTTTGGGATGTCCGAAAAAAAATTGGGATGGTTTTTCAAAATCCTGATAATCAGTTTGTAGGCACTACAGTTCAGGATGATGTGGCTTTTGGTTTAGAAAACGCCGGTGTTTCTCAGCAGGTTATGGTGGAGCGTGTTCATGGTGCATTAACTAAGGTCAAAATGAATGCCTTTCTTAATCAAGAGCCGCACCATCTATCCGGCGGTCAAAAGCAAAGGGTTGCCATTGCGGGCGTTATTGCCCTGCAACCAGATATAATCATTTTAGATGAGGCAACTTCTATGCTTGACCCGAGAGGCCGTGAAGAAGTGCTTGAAACGGTTAGAGAATTAAAGCAGGAAAATGAGATTACCGTAATCTCGATTACCCATGATCTTGAGGAGGCTGCGAAAGCTGACCGGATGATTGTCATGAATCAAGGCCGGTTATATCGTGAAGGGACTCCTGAGGGCATCTTTAAATTAGAGGAAGAACTAATTGCCCTTGGACTGGATATACCTTTTTCGGTAAAGCTAAGTAAAGAACTTCAAAAAAATGGCGTTCGTGTCGTGAATGGGCATTTGACAGAGGAAGAGTTGGTGAAGGATTTATGCGAATTACACTCGATGAGGTAGAATACCGCTACCAGGTGAATACTCCATTTGAACATTTGGCCCTTCATGACGTCAATATATCGATGGAATCGGGAACGTATACAGCAATTATCGGTCATACAGGTTCCGGTAAATCGACGCTACTGCAGCATTTAAATGCCCTCCTAAAGCCGACTAAGGGTCAGGTCATCATTGGCGACCGTACGATCATTGCTGGGAGAAAAGAAAAACTACTGCGGCCAATTAGGCAAAAAGTAGGCATCGTCTTTCAATTCCCGGAACATCAACTATTCGATGAAACGGTGGAGAAGGATATTTGTTTTGGTCCAATGAATTTTGGGGTTTCTGAAGAAGATGCTAAAGTACTGGCTAAAAAAGCCATCATACAGGTAGGTCTGAGTGAGGAATTCCTTGATAAATCTCCTTTTGATTTGTCTGGTGGCCAAATGAGACGGGTGGCCATTGCAGGTGTCTTGGCAATGGAACCAGATGTATTGGTATTGGATGAGCCCACAGCCGGACTTGATCCGCGCGGCCGAAAAGAAATCATGGACATGTTTTATGACCTGCATAAAGTCAGGGGCATTTCGACTATTTTAGTGACCCATAGCATGGAAGATGCGGCAAAGTATGCCGATGATATCATTATCATGCATAAGGGAACCGTGTTCCAAAAAGGAACGCCTCAGGAAATCTTTTCACAACCAGAGCAATTGCTTGAGTTAGGATTGGATGTCCCGGATACGGTTCGGTTCCAACTCAAACTACAAAAAGAGTTAGGTGTTCGTTTCGATCATCCCTGTCTTAATATCGAGGATTTGGCCATAGAAATCGATAAAGCCATGAAACGGGGGAACCGCTAATGCTTGATAAAATGATTATCGGGCGATATGTCCCTGCTGACTCTGTGGTGCATAAAATGGACCCTCGGGCTAAACTATTACTTGTGTTCCTTTTTGTCTGTGTGATCTTTTTGGCTAATAATGTAGTTTCATACGCTCTTCTTGCAGCATTTACAGTATTGTTAATCGTCTTATCCAAGATTCCGCTTCGTTATCTTTATAATGGGTTAAAGCCTATTCTCTTCCTAATCATCTTCACTTTTCTTCTCCATATCTTTTTTACGAAAGAAGGAGAACTGCTTTTTGATTTTGGTTGGATTGAAATATACGAAGGCGGTTTGATTCAAGGCTTATTTATATCTGTAAGATTCACCTTATTGATACTGGTTACGTCACTCCTCACCTTGACGACTACACCCATTTCGATAACGGATGGCATGGAAGAGCTTTTAGGGCCTCTTAAGAAGTGGAAGATGCCTGTTCATGAACTTGCTTTGATGATGTCGATTGCCCTTCGCTTTATTCCTACACTTATGGAAGAGACGGACAAGATCATGAAGGCACAAACGGCAAGAGGCGTGGACTTTTCATCGGGTCCCATTAAGGATCGTGTTAAGTCCATTGTTCCGTTACTTGTTCCTTTGTTCGTCAGTTCATTCAAACGAGCAGAAGAATTGGCGACAGCCATGGAATCCAGGGGGTACCGTGGCGGGGAGGGCCGTACGAAATACCGGCAGTTACAATGGAGGGTCAGTGATAGCCTGCTGATGGTCTCCATTGCGGTCCTTACAGTCATGTTATTTATATTACGTTCATAAGAGGTAAGAGTAGATGCCAAAGTATAAATGTTTGATAGCCTATGATGGTACAGAATTTGCTGGTTATCAGGTGCAGCCAGAGAAAAGAACCATCCAAAGTGAATTCGAGGCCGTATTAGCTCAGATTCACAAGGGGACCATTGTCAAAGTGACAGCCTCGGGAAGGACAGATTCAGGGGTTCATGCCAAGGGGCAGGTCCTTCATTTTGATTCCCCGCTGGTCTTCCCTACGGAAAATTGGGTAAAAGCCTTCAGTGCACTGCTTCCGAATGATATCATTGTTTTGGAAGTGGAGATTGCCCCTGATGATTTCCATGCAAGATTCCACACGACGGGCAAGGAGTACCGATATATCATTGACCGTTCTACGTTAAGGAACCCGTTTCAGCGCAATTATGCCTATCATTACCCTTATCCAATAGATGAGGAAGCAATTACTGAAGCCATTTCTTATTTAGTGGGTACTCATGATTTTACCAGCTTTTGTTCGGCTAAGACGGAAGTGGTTGACAAGGTACGGACCATTCAGGAAATTGATTTCCACGAGGTTGATGGATTTTTAGTCTTTCGGTTTGTTGGAGAAGGTTTCTTGTATAATATGGTCCGTATCTTGGTCGGGACGTTGCTTGAAGTTGGTAGTGGTAAGATAGCTCCCCGTGAAATCATTGATATTTTGAACAAAAAAGATCGAAGCTTTGCAGGGAAAACAGCACCGGGGCAAGGATTGTATTTATGGAAAGTATTTTACAAATAAAAAATATTTTCAGGGTGCACCGAAATTTTTACAAGTAATGAAAAGACTTGAATTTGTTGAGGCCGCTACGGACGTGGCATAACGGCCCTAAAGAATCTTTTCGTGAAGATATCGAATCAGTTTTTAAGACAACTTATCCTAGTGTAACATTCCCTTGACAATGCTACTGGGAGAAGTTAATATAATATGGTATGTATTTTAATCCCACGATAAGCCCCGGAAGTTTATTGTGATTGAAAATAAATATAAAAAATTAAAAAGTTTTTTAGGAGGTTAACCATGCGTACGACATTTATGGCGAAAGCTAATGAAGTAGAACGTAAATGGTATGTGATTGACGCTGAAGGCAAAACTTTAGGTCGCCTTTCTACTGAAGTAGCATCCATCTTACGTGGTAAACATAAACCAACTTTTACACCGAACATCGACACTGGTGATCATGTAATCTTAATCAATGTAGAAAAAATTCACTTGACTGGTAAAAAATTGACTGACAAAATTTATTACCGTCACACTATGCACCCAGGCGGTCTTAAAACTAGAACTGCTCTTGAGATGCGTACAAACTACCCTGAGAGAATGCTTGAACTTGCTATCAAAGGTATGCTTCCAAAGAATTCTCTTGGTCGTCAAATCTACAAAAAATTACACGTATACGCTGGAGCTGAGCACCCACACGCTGCTCAACAACCAGAAGTTTACGAATTACGCGGATAATTACTAAGGAGGTTACTATCTTGGCACAAGTTCAATATTATGGTACTGGTCGCCGTAAGAGCTCAGTAGCTCGTGTACGTTTAGTACCAGGCGAAGGTCGCATCGTTATTAACGGTCGTGACATTAATGAATATATTCCTTTCGCAGCATTACGTGAAGTTGTAAACCAACCACTAGTTGCTACAGAAACTACTGGAAATTACGACGTTCTTGTAAACGTTAGCGGTGGTGGATACACTGGACAAGCTGGAGCAATCCGTCACGGTATCGCTCGTGCATTGCTTCATGTAGACCCAGAATTCCGTCCAGCTCTTAAATCTGCTGGATTATTAACACGTGACCCACGTATGAAAGAACGTAAAAAATACGGTCTTAAAGGCGCACGTCGTGCACCTCAGTTCTCAAAACGTTAATCTTTTGGGACTTCAAAAAAGCTCCAGCCATTCTATGGCTGGAGCTTTTTTTATTTCTATAGCCTTCTACTCTAATTAATTATTTCCAATTGAATCAGTGAATGGTTCACGCTGGTAAGTAAAAGCTATATGCATCTTGGGAAATAATTTGGGAAATGGGGTCTGACCCCGGAGGTGAATCGATGAGTGTGGTTGTAGGTTTACAGGAGATGCAGCGAGAGCGGCAGTTGAAGTTTGAACGAAAGTTACTTAGGGAGTTATCGATTGAGGATATGAGGGGCAGGATCAAACGTTATTTTGGAGAGGAATACCTGGATGTCTTGGAAGAGGGGTATTTTGATGTGGCTATAGAGGCTTATCTATTGGGGGCGAATTATAGTAAGTTTGGGTATTATGGAGAGTCGGAAGAGGATGTAAGAGCCCGTTGTAGGAAGGAAGAAAAATTTTTGATTGATACCCTTTTTAACTTCATTTTATATTGGCGTGAGGTGACGGTAAGTAACGCCATCGATGAAGGAGTTTTTTACTGTTGTGAAGGATTTGTAGGGGAATGGTGGTTAGACGGCTTTAAGACGGGTGAAAAACGATATAAGATGAAACTTCATTAAAAGGGAGGTTTGTATCCTTCAAAATAACCTGTTCTAACTCCTTGGTTTGTCCCATATTTTATAGATAAAGGGGCTAGTGGAAGGAGAACGGTCATGCGCAGGAAATTAAAATATACAGGCATCGCTATGGGGTTGTTTGTCCTTTTCTTAATTGTGACTTTCAAATTTGTTGAAGATGATTCTTGGGAGTCTTGGAACCTTCCACTGACTGGTAAGGTCATCATACTTGATGCAGGTCATGGGGGAATGGACGGGGGGGCCAATGTCCAGGAAGCAATGGAAAAGGATATCGCCCTTTCAGTTACGTTGAAGGTAAGGGATTATCTACAGGAACAGGGTGCTCTTGTTCTTTTGACGAGAGAAAAGGATATTGATCTCGCTTTGAAAGATACAAAAGGAATCCGTAAACGAAAACAAGAAGATCTCAGGAACCGGGTTCAAATGATCAATGATTCTGAAGCGGACTTATTTCTAACCATTCATTTGAATTCATTTCCCTCGGCGTCGTCTAAAGGGGCTCAAACCTTTTATACAAATCGGTTTGAGGAAAATGAACAGGTGGCAAAGTTTATCCAGACAGAAATCATAAGAAACTTAGAAAATACAAAAAGAGACGCGAAAACAATTAATCATGTATATTTGATGAATTATGCAAAGAAACCGGGGGCGTTGGTTGAGATAGGCTTCCTCTCTAATAACGAAGAACGAGAGAGGTTAATGAGTGACAAATACCAAGAGAAAATTGCAAGTTCGATATATATGGGAATCCTACGGTATTTTACGGAGGAGAAGCTGTCGGATCCGGATTGATTTTTTGGAAAAAGGTCTTGATATACAAGGCCTTTTTGTTATGTTGACATAAGAGGAAGTCCATGGTGCAGATAATAAGCTTTATTTCCGTATTATGATATACTACAATTGGGAAAAGAAAACATATTCAAAGGGGTGCTCGACTTGTTAACTGAAGAGAAAGTACTGAATTTATTGAAGGATCTTAAGGACCCTTTTCTACATAAAAGCCTTGCAGATACAAATGGAATCTTGGAAGTGAAGATCAAACCTGAAAAAAGTCATGTAAGCGTTAAGCTGGCTATCGCAAAAACAGGTACTGCAGAGCAAATGCAAATGCAAACAGAAGTTGTCGATCTATTGAAAGGAAACGGAGCGGAATCGGTGGGGATCCGATTCGCGGAACTACCCGAGGAAGAGTTGGCTAAGCATCGTGATAGTATCCCTCAGGATGATAAAGATTTAGGATTGCTTGGACCAAACAATAAGACACAATTTATCGCGATTGCGAGTGGTAAAGGGGGAGTGGGTAAATCCACGATTTCTGTAAATTTAGCTACCTCCCTTGCTCGTCTTGGTAAAAAAGTTGGACTGGTCGATGCTGATATATATGGCTTCAGTGTACCGGATATGATGGGAATCACGAAAAGGCCGGTTGTCCGTGGGGAAAGAATCATCCCTGTCGAGCGTTTTGGCGTTCAGGTGATTTCTATGGGCTTCTTCGTGGAAGATAATGCTCCGATAATCTGGAGAGGGCCGATGCTCGGAAAAATGTTGAACAGTTTCTTCAATGAAGTGGAATGGGGCGAATTGGATTACTTGGTTCTTGATTTACCACCAGGTACAGGAGACGTCGCGTTGGATGTCCATACCATGCTTCCTTCATGTAAAGAGATCATTGTCACTACCCCACATCCGACTGCAGCCTTTGTTGCAGCAAGGGCTGGAGCCATGGCTATTAAAACGGAGCACGAGGTTATCGGGGTAATTGAAAACATGTCGTATTTCGAAAGTAAAACCACTGGTGAGAAGGAATACGTATTTGGTAAAGGTGGAGGGGCGAAGCTTGCAGAAGAACTTCGTACAGATGTTTTAGGACAACTTCCTCTTCAACAACCTGACTGGAACGAAGAAGATTTCGCACCTTCTATATACGCGGCTGACCATAGATTAGGTAAGATTTATGAGGACATCGCAAACAAGGTCATTGATAAATTGCAATAAGAAGAAAAGGCTGCTTCCCATTTGGAAGTAGCCTTTTCTTCTTATTCTTTAGATTTACCCTCGGTTTTCGATTTTTCCTCTTTTTCGATGGCTTTAGTAGCAGCTTTATCTAAGCTCTTCTGCATTTTTGCTTCAACAAGCGGGCTTTCCATCGTCTCTATGATCAGTTTTTTATAGACGGCTCTCATTTCTTTCGTTTTAAGTAACTTATTCATTTCCTTTTCCAAATCAGGTTCTTGTAAGATCTCTATCAGCATGCCTCGATACTGTGGGTCCTTTGTTAAGTCTTTCAATAGCTTTTCATGCTCGTCTTTTAAAGCCTTCGCGTAAGCAGCGGTGAATTCAGGATCTTTAAAAGCCTTTTTCCAAAATTCTTTCCCTTTATCGGAAGTTACAGTATCTTCAATGGATTTCTTAATGATATCCGAGTCCATAATAAGTTCAGTTTTTGTTTTATCATCGGCAATGGTATCCTGTATCGCTTTTTTTCCATCGTCAGTTTTTAAGATATCGACGACCATCTTTTTTGTCTCTTCATAATCCATTTTCCCTTCACTAGCTCCATTTTGTGAACAACCGGTACAAAAGAGCAAGAGTGATGTGAAAAACAAAGCAAACCCCATTTTCATACGTAGAGCCCCCTCTTTAATGTTACATACTGTTAATATGGTTCCCGGTAAGGGATATTATCCATTGGTACAATAAGTGGATTTTTCCAAATATGGTTGGTACAATTAAGGAAATAAATAGAAACGCATGGAGGAAAAGAATGAACAGCCGTAATTTAGTTCGATTGTTTATGACAACATTGCTTATAGGTGGGGTAACGGGTGGAGTCGTAGGATTCATAGCCCGGTGGAGTGAATTTGAATCTTATTTCACATCATTTGAAATTGCATCCATACTTTCGACGTTTGTTTGGTTATTTGGGGTGGGATTGATTTTCAGTGTGATAAGTCAAGCGGGATTTTTTGCTTATTTAACGATACATCGTTTCGGCCTGGGGATCTTTAAAAGCGTTTCGTTATGGAATGCGGTACAAGTAGTCCTCATAATTTTTGTTTTATTTGATTTAGTCTATTTACGTTTTCTTACCTTTGGATCAGGTGAAGGAATTGGTTCCTACATATTTTTAGCTTTGGTGGTCCTGGTGATAGGGATGGTTACCGCGTATTTTAAGATGAGACAAACGAATAAACAGGCATTTATTCCTGCACTATTTTTCATGGTGGTGGTGACGGTACTAGAGTGGATACCTGTCCTCAATACTAATGAGGAAGGTTGGCTCTATTTCATGTTGTTCCCGTTACTTGTATGTAATGCCTACCAATTAATGATACTGAGTAATCTGATCAATCGTTCCCAAAAAGAGTTAGCAGGCAAAAAGGTTCGGAAGCAAACTAATGAAAAGAAGTTTAAAGCTGAAGGGTTAGAAGGTAAGTGAATCCTTCTGAAAGCGGAGTTTATATGTCCATCATGAAAAACCTGACTATCCTAAGTCAGGTTTTTCGCGTCTATATCCCAGTAGGCAATTATTTTATTTCTTCACTTCTTGCTGATGAATTGGAAATCATCTCTGAAACATTAACAAAGTTCAGGTCTTTGCCACGGAGTTCTTCAATCAAATCGGGAAGTGCTTTATTAGTTTGCTTAGCAGAGTCGGACGCGTGCAATAAGATGATATCTCCCTTATGAGCCTTGCTAACGTTTTGAACGATTCGTTCAACGCCCGGATTCGTCCAGTCTTTTGAATCTATACTCCAATGAACCACGGTATAACCAAAATTTTCGCTGATTTTAAGGAGCCGCTTATCGAAATGACCGGTCGGTGCCCGTAATAGTTCGATGTTTTTTACATTTAGCTTTTTGAATACTTCCTGTGCTTTGGAAATGTCCCGGATAATTTCCTGGTCACTGAGATCGGTGTAATCTTTATAGTCGTAACCAAGTATTCCAATCTCATAGCCCTCTTTCACAATAGCTGCTACCGTGTCAGGGTGACGTTCAGCCCAAGAACCAGAAAGAAAAAAGGTGGCTGATTTAATCTTTTCATTTTTTAACGTTTCTAATATAGGAGCTGATTTCTCATCGCCCCATCCAATATTGAATGTAATGGCAATATTTTTATCCCCTTTATAAACGGCTTTAGGTCCATCCTCGGTAGAAAAAACAGGAGCATGCAGAATATTTTGCACAAAAAGAAACCACGCGGTAAATATAGCCGTAATTAAAATTAACGAATATTGTTTGATGTTCTTTGCTTGAAACACCATGAAGAATTTCATTAATCCATCCCCTTGTCCAAATGCTCTTGTCATCATATTTATGCTCGTATTGTGAAGTTATGCAAAAAAAGAAAAGCTATATAAATAGGGTTGGTGGGGAAAGATGGTTTTTGGAGGTGTTGAATATGCTGGGTCTTCTGATTAATGAAAAGGAAAAGGAGGAATTACTGTATCTCCTTAAAAGAGAAATGGATGAAATTCTATTTGATTTACAGGATGAGAGGATAGATCATATAGTTAAAAGGGCAATCAATGAGAAGTATAATATCCTGTTCGATTTGTTTAAAAGGATGGGTACAGAAAAGGAATGTCTTGCCTATGTACGGGCCAAGAGCAACTCGAAAAAATAATCAAAAATAATATTTCGGAAATCTATTGACTATTAAATAATTCGCTGGTATATTATAAAAGTTGCTGCAAGACATTAGCTTTTTAAAAAAAAGATTTAAAAACTTTTTGAAAAAAGTTATTGACGAAGCGGAAGCGACATGGTAAGATATTAAAGTCGCTAAGGACATCAGCGATAGAGATTGCTCTTTGAAAACTGAACAAAACAAAGCGCCAACGTAAATTTTGAGTGAGCACACACTATGAAAAAAGCAAAATGAGCAAGTCAAACATTTCTTCGGAGAGTTTGATCCTGGCTCAGGACGAACGCTGGCGGCGTGCCTAATACATGCAAGTCGAG
>NZ_JBIWCW010000029.1:0-12797 GCF_044761665.1 Peribacillus sp. NPDC097295 | reverse complement strand
ATAGAATGACTCCCGCACAATACGGGAGCCATCTTTTAGCTGTTTAAACTATAGGTCTTTTTTTAGACTGTCCATTTTATAGGGCACAGTTCATCCAGTACCGATCCTTTTTACGAAGAAAAAACTTATAACTTTGAAAAAGATCGTGTTCGAATATTAGGAAAAGTGGTACAAGCAATAAAAATGTATGATTAATTATTAAATTTTCTATCGTTAGCAATTTAATCAACAAAGGTGGGCGACGGCCCTCCTCTTTATAAAAGGAGGTTTTAATTTGGCTAGTTTCCATAAATATAAAAAGAAAGGTTCTAATAACGATTTTTGGGAATATCGAATTGTATATAGGGATCCAATAACTCAAAAGTTCAAGGAAAAATCAAAGAAAGGATTTACTGGTAAGTCTGAAGCAAAACTAGCAGCTGAAGAAGCTGAAAGATTGATTCGTGAAGGTTATGAACAAACAGATGAACCTTTAAAGTTCTACTTAAACACATGGTTAGAAGATTATAAAAAAGGATCTTTAGCTAAAAACACCCTTGAATTGCATGAGCAAAACATTAAAAAATCATTCCTTTTTTTTAAAACATACCTTTAAAGGACGTTAGACCCGTTTTGTATCAAAAGTTCATCAATCAACTTGCAGAAAAAGGTTATAGTAGACGGACAATTGAAATAATACATCAGACTATGTTTAACTCATTTGAAAAAGCTATTGTTCTAGAAAAAGTTAAAAAGAATCCTTGTGTGGAGTTTAAATAAGAGGTAAGAAAAAAAAGAGGGAAAACCAATTTATAGAGTCAGAACATATAGCTGAATTTTTACAAGTAGCTTATAAATATGATTATATTTATTGGCTATTTTATAAGGCGCTTATTGAAATCGGATTGAGAAAAGGTGAAGCAGGAGCGAGTATGAAATATGTACAAGAACGACTAGGCCATGGCAGTATGCAGATCACTTCTGATGTATATTCACACATAAGTAAAAAGCTTGAAAAAGATGCAATGAACAAATTCGAAGAGCACATGAAGAATGTCCTCGAATAAAAACGTTTATGAGCATTACATGGGCAGTAATTATCAACCCAACAAATTTAATAAACTGCCCATAAAAAACCCCTGACACCAATGGCGTCAAGGGTTTCAATGCTATTTCTTCTATTAATAAGTAGACATATATTGTTCGCGTTCCCAAGGGTGAACTTGAGTTCTAAACATATCCCACTCGATTTCTTTTGCTTCGATGAAGTGTTCAAGTAAATGCTCACCTAGAGCGTTTTTGATGACTTCATCGGCTTTCAATGTTTCTAATGCCGCATATAAAGTAGCTGGAAGATCACTGATACCTTCCGCTTCACGTTCTTCTTTGTTCATCACATAGATGTTACGGTCGACTGGAGCTGGAGGAGTCAGATTATTTGCGATTCCGTCAAGTCCAGCTTTAAGAATAACAGCAAGTGCAAGGTATGGGTTTGCCGCTGGATCGACACTACGTACCTCAACACGTGTACTTACTCCGCGAGAAGCCGGGATACGGATTAGCGGGCTACGGTTTTTAGCGGACCAAGCCACATAGCAAGGTGCTTCGTAACCAGGCACTAGACGTTTGTAAGAGTTAACAGTTGGGTTCGTTACCGCTGTAAAGTTAGGTGCATGTTTGATGACACCGGCGATAAATTGCTCAGCTGTTTTGCTTAATTCTAATTTACCATCTTTATCGTAGAATGCATTTTCGCTTCCTTTAAATAAAGATACGTTACAGTGCATACCTGAACCATTCACACCGAACAATGGTTTTGGCATGAACGTTGCATGTAAACCATGTTTACGAGCAATCGTTTTAACAACCAATTTGAATGTTTGGATGTTATCACATGCTGATACAGCGTCTGCATATTTCCAGTCGATTTCGTGTTGACCTGGTGCTACTTCATGATGGGATGCTTCAATTTCAAAGCCCATTTCTTCTAGTTCAAGTACGATATCGCGACGGCAGTTTTCCCCTAAGTCAGTAGGTGCAAGGTCAAAGTATCCGCCTTTATCGTTTAATTCCAAAGTTGGCTCGCCTTGAGCATCTAATTTGAATAGGAAGAATTCAGGCTCAGGTCCTAAGTTAAAATTAGTGAAGCCCATTTCTCTAGCTTCAGCAAGGATTCGTTTTAAGTTAGCACGAGGGTCTCCATCAAAAGGTGTTCCATCTGTATTGTAGATGTCGCAAATCAGACGGGCAACTTTACCCTTTTCTGAGGTCCAAGGGAAGACCACCCATGTATCTAAATCTGGGTATAGGTACATATCTGATTCTTCGATACGTACGAACCCTTCTATGGAAGATCCATCAAACATCATTTTATTATCAAGTGCTTTTTCTAATTGACTAACCGGAATCTCAACATTTTTGATCGTTCCTAAAATGTCAGTGAATTGTAACCGGATGTATTTAACATTTTCTTCTTTCGCTAAACGAGTAATGTCTTCACGTGTAAACTTTGCCAATTTCAATTCCCCCTAGAAAATAGTTCAACATTAATATTTTATTGGAAAAAACGCGACATATCACCTTGGCGAAGAGATGTGCGGTTTCTAGTGCCTTGCAGTAGCTCGGCACGTAGAAGCTTACGAAGCTCTTCATCACTCAGGTCACGTCTAATTTTTTCCGCTTGCTCAAGATCTTGTGTTTTTGGTATATTCTGTTCTTTTACCGTAAAAATCTTTTTAATGCCGGCGAGATTGACACCCTGTTCGATTAAATCTTTAATCTCTAGAAGTCTATCAATATCGTTTAAAGAAAAAACGCGTCGGTTTCCGTCTGTTCTCATAGGAGTAATTAATTGATGCTCTTCATAATATCGAATTTGTCGTGCAGACAAATCGGTCAGCTGCATCACAATCCCGATGGAAAAAAGAGGCATTGAACGCCGAATGTTGTTGCCGCTCATTCTTAGCATCCTCCTTTATTTATCTTGATATAATCATATTATATGTTATTTAATATGTCAAGATGATGTCACCTTTTGTGACATATTTTTTTCAGAAAAGTAAAGCAATTGGCAACTCCATAAATATTTTGACTATTGAATCTTAGATGAATTCCAGTATTCTGGATTCATCTACATACTCAACCGACTAAAAAAGGTATACCTTCCTTTTTACAAATGTATTAGTTTTTTCTCTATTAACGAATTCACCGCGGTCAATACAGCGATTTTCACGTGGGCATAAGTTAAACCACCTTGAACATAAGCAACATAAGGGGCCCTTGTCGGACCATCCGCTGTCAGTTCAATACTTGCACCCTGGATAAATGTGCCTGCAGCCATGATTACATCATCTTCATATCCAGGCATATAAGCAGGATATGGAGTAACATGTGAATTAATCGGAGAAGCATATTGAATTGCCTGACAAAAAGCAACCATTTTTTCTTTGTCATCAAATTGGACGGACTGAATTAAATCGGTACGTTTTGCATCCCATCTAGGGTATGTATTCATCCCAATTTTCTCTAAAAAGGCAGCGGTGAACATCGCGCCTTTTATCGCTTGTCCCACGACATGAGGAGCAAGGAAGAAACCTTGGTACATTTCCTGTAAGCTATATAGGGAGGCTCCGGCTTCAGCGCCGATGCCTGGAGATGTCAAACGATACGAGCACGCTTCGACCAATTCCTTTTTACCGACAATATATCCGCCTGTCTTTACAATTCCGCCACCCGGGTTTTTAATGAGTGATCCCGCCATAAGATCTGCCCCAACATGACAAGGTTCTTGCGTTTCCACAAACTCCCCGTAGCAATTGTCCACAAATACAATGATTTCAGGATTGATTTCCTTAACGAAAGAAATCATTTCCTGGATTTCATCAATCGTAAAGGAAGGGCGTGTGGCATAGCCTTTTGAGCGTTGAATGCCAATCATTTTCGTGTTCGGTTTTATCGCTTGTCTGACGGCTTCAAAGTCAACACTACCTGATTCCAATAACGGTACCGCATCATAACCTATTTGAAAGTCGCGCAAAGACCCGACTCCCGAGCCTCTGATCCCGACAATTTCCTCCAATGTATCATATGGTTTTCCAGTTATGTAAAGTAGTTCATCACCTGGGCGTAATATCCCGAATAATGCAGTCGATATGGCATGGGTCCCGGAAATGATTTGTGCACGCACCAGTCCTGCTTCCGCGCCAAAAACATCAGCATAGATCAATTCAAGCGTGTCACGCCCGATATCATCGTAGCCATATCCGGTTGTTGGGTTGAAATGCGAGTCACTTACGCGGTGTGCCTGGTAGCTTTGCAACACACGAAATTGATTGGTTTCAATTCTTTCATCTACTTGCTTATGTAATGGAGAAATCATCGCTTCCACTTCTTGAGCGATTGTTTTTATGGCTTCTCCATGCTTTAACTGCTGATACATCCAAATTCCCCTTTTATAATGAATATTTCTCTAGCTGTCCGACTATTGAATGATCAGCTAGACAAAAACCTTTGCATTCATATCTTTCCGATTCTTCATTAAAGGAGAGAGTACGCAATATGGTTTCATTTTTCAGCTGTGATAGTAGTTTACCCTCACTTGAGGGTAGGAAAACATTATACGGTATCATTTTCTCAATTACGTACTTTTCAATTTCTTCCATGATGGTTTCCAGGTCCGATGGATCATAGGCACTGGTTAATAACGAGTCGTTACTGGAAGACCTTAAAAAGTCCGCGTGGACCCTGTCCTTCTTATTATACAACGTTAACTGTGGAATGGAAGAGACATCTAAGTCATTTAAGAGATCGTGAACCGTTTTCTCATGGTTAAAGTAATCCGAATTGGATGAATCAACGACGTGTAGCAACAAGTCCGCTTCCTTCACTTCTTCAAGTGTCGAGCGAAAGGCTGCAATCAAGGAAGTCGGCAAGTCCTGGATGAAACCGACCGTATCCGTCATCAGCACGGTAAAGCCACTAGGAAGGATTGCTTTTCGCGTCATCGGATCGAGAGTGGCAAACAGCAGGTTCTCTTCAAACGAATCGGCTTCTGTCAACCGGTTGAATAGAGTCGATTTACCGGCATTCGTATACCCAACAAGGGCAATCTGAAACGCTTTATTTCTTTTTCTTCTCTCACGATACCGCTCACGATGCTTTACAATTCCGCTTAACTGTTGCTTGATTTCGTCGATTTTCCCACGAATGTGGCGACGATCACTTTCGAGCTTCGTTTCTCCCGGTCCCCTGGTTCCGATTCCGCCTCCCAGTCTAGACATCGCGATACCTTGGCCGGCCAAACGTGGCATTAAATATTGAAGCTGGGCAAGTTCCACTTGGAGTTTCCCTTCTCTTGACCGAGCCCGCTGAGCAAAGATATCCAAAATAAGCTGTGTCCGGTCGATCACCCTTACCTGTAAATATTTAGAAAGATTACGTATTTGACTAGGGGACAATTCATCATTAAAGATGAAAAGATCGGGCTCCAATTCCTCTTCCAAGTTTTGAAGTTCTTCGATTTTTCCTTTTCCTATATATGTAGACGGATGAATCCGCTCCCTTTTCTGTGTGATGGTCATCAAAACATCGCCATTTGCCGTCTTGGCAAGCGAAGCCAGCTCTTCCAGCGTATAGCGAAAACGTTCATCGTCCTCTGTCGTTTGACAGCCAATCAATACAGTTTTTTCTTTTTCGGCTTGATTCAAAGCATGCACCACCCTTAATGGTTTTCCTCCATCATACCAAAAAAATTGACACTTATAAAATTTCCCTCAAAACAAGGCCAATAACCATATTAAAATCACAATAAACATGCTAAAATCAATTTTGACTTTACCATAAATCTGAAAAGACATAGAGGGAAAAAGATATGACATGGGAAGTATTAACCTTCATCGGAACAATTGCATTTGCCATAAGCGGAACGATCATTGCCATGGAAGAAGAGTATGATATTTTAGGAGTATATATATTAGGAATCGTTACGGCTTTTGGAGGAGGAGCGATTCGAAATCTTTTAATCGGTGTACCTGTGTCAGCACTTTGGGATCAAAGTTTATATTTCATCGTTGCCTTATTATCGATTACGATCGTTTTTCTTTTCCCTACCAATCTATCAAGGCATTGGGACAGATGGGGGAACTTCAGTGATGCAATCGGACTTTCTGCATTCGCCATCCAAGGGGCCATGTATGCAGTGGAACTGAATCATCCAATTAGCGCCATCATCGTTTCAGCAGCATTAACAGGATGTGGCGGCGGTGTAATCCGGGATGTGCTGGCGGGAAGGAAGCCTTTAGTCTTCAGAAAAGAAATCTATGCGGTATGGGCGATCATTGCAGGGTTGGTTCTAGGCAGCGGACTTTTCTCACAAGCATGGCAGTTATATACACTCTTCATTGTCGTCACTCTATTCCGGGTACTATCCTACACATATAATTGGCACCTTCCCAATAAAAAATGGGTTCCGAAAACATAAATGAGAAAGGCCAGCCTTTTATGGCGGGCCTTTCTTTTGTCATTCCTTCATATCATCCTCGAAAATGAGATCCTGGCTAGTAAGTGTTAGCAGGTCTACTTTTTCAAACGTATCCTCTATTAATAGACGCATCGCCTGCGCCCTTATCGATTTTTCAATTACATTTCGAATATAACGCCCGTTAGAAAACGATACCGGCCCACCAAATGATCGCAATACAATCAGATGCTCCTTTAGTTTCCGTTCGGCATCCCGACTCATTACATACTCCCGCTCCTGGAGCATGAGGTCGGCTATCTCCATTAACTGGTCGATGGTATAATCCGGAAAATCAACGACCAGCGGGAACCTCGAATAGAGCCCTGGATTGAGACTTAAGAAATAGTCCATTTCCCTTGAATACCCAGCAAGGATTAAGATGAATTCATGCTGGCGATCTTCCATATGCTTGACAAGCGTATCAATCGCTTCTTTCCCAAAATCCTTTTCTCCACCTCTCCCCAAGGAGTAGGCCTCATCAATAAAAAGAATGCCACCTATTGCCTTCTTAATTAGGTCACGCGTTTTTTGGGCCGTGTGACCAATATATTCGCCGACTAAATCCGCTCGTTCCGCTTCAATCAAATGTCCTTTAGAAAGGACATTCATCTTTTGAAACAATTTGCCGATCAATCGTGCAACCGTGGTCTTTCCTGTTCCTGGATTCCCCTTAAACATCATGTGAAGCGCTTGTCGACCGGTCTTCAGCCCTCTCGACTCACGCTGCTTGTTTATGTAAATCCAAGCGTATATTTCCTTAATCATGCGTTTCATTTCTTCCATGCCAACCAACGCTTTCAGTTCATCTTCTATTTCCTTGAGCGCCACATGCTGATGGGGAATTTCCTGGACCAGCAATTCTTTGACCGGCAAATCTTTTTGTAATGATTTTCTATTTTCCGCATTAAAAACGATATTGATTTGCCCGTTATTTTTCATACGGATCGGTTGTTCCAATGTCTTCACCTCTCCATCTAGTACCCTGCTCTCTTCAAAAATGATAAAGAAACAGCATGTTCATATTGCCTTGTCTTTTTTGCAGACCGTGTTCTGTCTATAAAAGTCTTTTCGACAGATTTATTTCCATTTCATCAATTCTTTTATTTACTTGTCATTTCCTGCGCTTTCCCGAGAAAAGAATCTTCCCTACATATATATATTCAAAACCCACAAGTAAAATTATCGAATCCGCGAAAAAGTTACAGGCTCTAAGCACAAAAAACAGGCCCCCTATTAGCGGAGCCTGCTATTTTACTATCATGTATAGGATTATTCCTTCACTTCGTAATCAATTTGGACATTACGCTGTGGAGCAAATGTAGATATAGCATGTTTGTATACCAATTGCTGCTTACCTTCAGATTCGAATAACACGGTAAAGTTATCAAATCCTTTAACCTGGCCCCTGATTTGGAAACCGTTTAATAAGAATACCGTCACATACGTACCATCTTTTCGTAACTGATTAAGAAATTGATCTTGAATATTTACGGATTGCTTCATGATTTAGTCCTCCTCTTTTCTCTCTAAATTTATGTATTCGCCTTCATAGAAAAGCTTTCCTGCTACAAACCCAGATATTTCATTTATTTTTTTTGTAAAACCTTCGATGTCCGTCATATTAAACCAGATTACATCCATTTTATTTCGGAACCAAGTCAATTGCCGTTTCGCATATCGGCGCGAGTTTTGTTTCAAAGAATCGATGGCTTCGTCTATTGAAGCCCGGTCTTCAAAATAGTCATAAATCTCTTTATAACCAATAGCCTGTATCGATTGGCAATCCCTTAATCCTCGATCATAAAAATTTTGAACTTCATCAAACAATCCTTCCTCCACCATCCCATCAACTCGTTGGTCAATTCGTTGGTATAATTGGTCCCGATCCATCGTTAAACCGATTATGCATGTATCGTATTTCATTTCTGTCGGTTGTTGATTCATCTGATCACTCATCGTTTTGCCTGTACAATGAAAAATCTCAAGTGCACGAATTACCCTTCTTACATTATTAGGATGTATTCTTTTAGCACTTTCCGGGTCCACACTCTGCAATTGTTCAAAAACAGCTTCAATTCCTTCTTCTTTTACCTGTTTTTCGAGCTTCTCCCTATAATGAGGGTCAGAAGGTGCTTCAGAGAAATGGTAATCATAAATAACTGATTGTATGTATAAACCTGTTCCTCCTACAATGATCGGAAGTTTTCCCCTACTTTGAATATCCTCGATGCAAGCATTTGCCCGCTTCTGGAACTCAGCCGCACTGAATGGTTCATCCGGTTCCTTTATATCTAGTAGATAATGGGGAACCCCGTCCATTTCCTCACTTTTGATCTTTGCAGTTCCAATATCCATTCCTTTATACACCTGCATAGAATCTCCACTGATTATTTCACCATTAAAACGTTTAGCCATCTCAATGCTCAGTCTCGTCTTACCTACAGCGGTTGGTCCAATAATGACCAGAAGTTTTCCTTTTTGTTGTTTCAACATTATTCACTGCCTTATATGATTTTTTTTTATCTTATCACAAAACCCCACAAAAGCAGTTAAACATCTAACCATTATGTCCATTCCTTATTTATTTATTCACGTCATTGAACGGAAGTATTGGCTCTTCATGTCGCACTTAATTATTTTTCATGCGATACTACTTTTTCTCTTAAAAAAACTTATATAGAGGATGAATGAAGATGCGTTATCACGCTGACAAAAAGAAATTATATACCCCTAAAAGAGGCCTGGTAAAGATGATATATCAAGAAACCTACCGTCTTGCCTATTTTCCTTGTTACATATGGACTGGATGTAAAGTATAGTTTCTTCTATAGTAAAGCATTCGGTGCTTTATCGATTCATGCGAAAAACTGCACCTCCCATTGTTAGATTGTGTCTAACAATGGGAGGTGCAGTTCACAACCGGTCTATTCGTTTATTTTCCTATTATAAAATCATTCTACAGGTATCAAGACTGTTACACTCGTTTCGTTATCATTTGAATCCACAAAAATTTCTCCGTTATATCTTCTCACTAAATCTTTAACGATAAATAAGCCTTGACCACGCTCTTTTCCCTTTTCTTTCTTTTTGGTTGAATATCCGCTTATGAAGATATTTTCTTGATCTACCAAAGGAATCATAGGTCCTGTATTCGTAACAGCAAACATATACTTCCCTTCCACGGTTTTACAAGCAATATTCATTCGACGGTCTTGCTCAGGTAATTCAGTGGTAGCTTCTATGGCATTATCGATTACATTCGATAATAATTTAATTAAATCTGTCGTTTTGATGGTGTCAAATGAGTCAGGAGAAATATCAAGCCTGATGTCGATATTATAATTTTGGGCAGATAGCCTTTTGGTTTCCAAAAGTACGGACAAACCTGGGTGGGTTACGTCTAATTCCATGGACTCTATGGAATGAACTTCTTTAGAGAGACTGGTTAAATACTCTAAAGCTTTTGCACTCTCCTCTAGTTTTAAGAGTCCGTGTACAACTTGAACGTGGTTCGAGAAGTCATGCCTTAGGGAACGAACAGAAGCGATGAGCGATTGAAATTCCGTTCGATATGTATCTTCCGTATCCACGACTTCCCGTTTCATCTCCTTACGATACCATTTTTGTATGAATATAAAAGCAAACACTAGGATAATAACAAAAGCTCCAGAATAAATAAGGTTAAAAGTACTGCTTTTAATAACCTTATCGCTGATAGCATGAATGGATTCAGCACTCACATCTATTCCCAAGGCGCCTATTACTGTACCGTTATCATCTTTTATCGGCACTCCAACTGTCATATACTCTCCATAAACAGGATCATTAAGAATATTAGTGATGAATGTTTTCCCCTCATATGCCCTTCTGACCTGTTTTTCCGGGACAGTACAAGGCATCCCAATTGCTATATCTTCGTCTTTGAATCCTTCTGAGAGACTCGCAATCATGACTCTGGATTTTATTGGGTTGTCCACTTCTAGGGTATATACATGAAGGGCCCCAATATTTTCACGTGCCTGTTCTAAGTAGTTTTGGATATCTTTATATTCTTGGTTCTTTACTCGGGTTTTGAGAAAATGTTTATATGCTTCTTTATCCAACGAATTGGAAATGGACTTTGCGGATATTACATTCTGATTGGCCATAGACCTTTGGACAGAATGTTGAATACTCAAATAAGAAGTAAACATATTTAAAAGAACAAATGCAAGTAACAAAAGGAATATAAATAAAAGGAATATTTTCACCTTTTTATTTCTCATAAGTTTCGATATACCCCATCTCTGGAAGTTAAAAGTTTGCCAAGCTACTATAATATTACTATAAAGATAAGGAAAGAAATATAGTAAACTCGTAATATTACATTCAAGATAGGTATATTTAATCACATTTTAACCGGATAATAAAATGTCTTAATATTATAATTACTAAAGCCCATTGATCTAATAAAATAAAGCATTGATTCCGCCCGCCCAACTTATTTGGCGGGAACTACCTTAATCCAGCTGTGTACCTGCTTAACGAAAAATCCTTGAGAGGTTTTTAACCAATCAAGGAGTCCACAGACATTATTATATTTCCTCTGGAATCTTCAAGCCCTCAATAAATGATTGAAAGCTTTCTGCCACTTTGTAAATGTTTTCATCCTGGCTCGATGGATCCGCATACCATCCCTGATCCCAAAAGTAGATTCCTTGTTCCTCATCATTGTCCATTAACAGGATCTTCCCTACATAAGTATCTTTACCGATTACGATGCAATTGGTATGTAAACCTTCTTTATGATCTTCTTGTATATTCTGTAAGTCAAGTTGTTCATTATCAATATCTAAGCCGTATAACACATCCAAAGACACAAGCGTATCCAATGCCTCGACATAAAACTTAGCATATTGGACACTTGTATTCCCCCCGTTAAATTCAAGGAGAAATTGCTTATAATCAGCAGGGATTGCAAACCCGACATGTCGCTCAAAGTTATTGACCGCTTCCTTCGTTGCTTTTCCATATCCAGTGATATTGCTCATCTTATCAACTCCAATTTTTTTATTATAAAACCTAAGCGAGCGTTTTTAAAAAAAGCCTACCTTTTACTGATATCTAATATTTTCTTTTACAATTTAGAAACAAATATAATGTATCCAGAGGTAATTCCGAGGATTCAAACCAAATGCAGACGTCTTTTTATACAATAAATAACAAATAATCACAATTGTACTATACCATGTAGTTATTCATAACTCCGGGGAAAATAGTTTGTTTTATTGAATTCCTAGCCTTCTCGGAACAGGGACTCCCAAAAATAACTGTCACTCTCTCCATATTTAACCTATACCACTTTCTTAAAATATATTAACATAATATCACTAATTTTTTTTAGTATTTTCTGAAAAAACAAGAAAAAAAAGGAAGTTAAAAATTTTAATTAAGATTGAATAAAGGTTGACACAGTCCATGAAATAGTAAGACTATGTCAACACTCTTACAATCTTAATACAACTTATGTCTGTTTTTATCCTCATTTTCACTTATTTTATCTAACATTATTATCGTATCTACCAAATGATTATTAAATATTTGACGTGCTATAGAAAGAAGCTCCACAATCATGGGATCTCTCAAGGAATAAACGACCCTATTCCCATCTTTCGTACCGACGACAATATTTTTTCCCCGTAAAACGGTTAGCTGTTGAGAAACTGCTGAACCTTCACTACCAATAAGGCTTTGAATTTCATTTACATTTTTATCTCCTTCTGACAATAACTCAAGAATTTTAATTCTCAAGGGATGTGCAAGTGCCTTAAAAAACTCCGCTTTAAATTGTTGCATCTCAAGATTCAATGATAATTCCCCTCTTCAAAAAAATTAAACAATGGGATCTGTCCCATCTTTAAAAAGCAGTACCTTTTGTATGATATGTATTTTCCTAATAATAGAATGTTCAGTTTGCTCTGCAAGAAAGACAGTGACTCTTTCACATTATATATACGAATATGTGGACAATCATGCATACATATATGTAACTATTCGACTATTGGGATTTGGCAAAACTTTTTCAGTTACCATTGTATCACTCAAAATCCAGCAATTTATAAGTTTTCAAATTCATATGGCATTACATACCGAACCTTCTTGAACGGATTGTATTAAATAATCTCTGTTTTTTCCGTTCATGAATGCAAAATAAAGAGGCACCTAACCAGGTGCTGCACCCCAAAAGTTAGAGTTAAAAACTAACTTTTGGGGTGTTTTTTTTGGTGAAATATAATACGGAATTTAAATTCAAACTTGTTCA
>NZ_JBIWCW010000028.1:0-13033 GCF_044761665.1 Peribacillus sp. NPDC097295 | reverse complement strand
CAGCGCCGATGGTAGTTGGGGGTTTCCCCCTGTGAGAGTAGGACGCCGCCAAGCCATTTGAAAGGTCAGCCATCGTGCTGGCCTTTTTTCGTGTGTAAAAAAACCATATTAGGTAATATCATCAGGCGGGCTAAATCTTCCGGATTTAAGCCACTGGAACACTAAAAAAGGCATTTTGGCTTGACTTACTATAAGGAACTGGACGATAGAAGGGTAATCGTCATTCGGCATGGTTTTCAGGAGTTCTGCCCACCATTCTGTTTCATAACGGGCTATTATGCTAAGATTATAAGAAATTAAATAATGAATCAGAAGTTCGGGTAATGAAAAGACTGCTGAATTTTTATTAAGTGAAAGCATAAAAAGATCTTTCTCCGTATTGTATCGTACAGGAGAAGGGGCATTATATTTGAAAGCTTTATCTGTTTTTATCAGTAGCTTGCCATTCGATTCTTTCAAATCGTATACCTCATCTGTTTTTACCTTCAGAAACTCTAAGAAACGGGAGGAGGCCATCTGATAGCTATCAAGTATAGAAGATGGTAGCTCCATACCATCGTCGGTAGGAATGAGGGAGACGAAGTTCTTTTTTGAATGAGTCCATGGAAGTGTTTGCATTTCAGGAATTTCCGCTAGCAAAGATTCCATGGAAAACTTTTCTCCTTCCAAGTGTTTGATATGGAAAAGGTTTTCGGCAATCGAGGTGAAAAGTCCATTCTTTTGTGTTTTTACTTCATCCTTTAAAAAGTCATATTGTTGTTTTTTTCTTTTCCTTGTGGTGACCCCATGAGCGAGTAAAGAGGTGGACTCCGGATAGTTAGGATTAACGGTAAGCAAACAGGCTTTTAATAAAAGGGAAAACCCATAAAAGGACAATATTGGTTGTAGGCTAAGTGGCGCTATAGCAGATTGTGTATAGTATAATTTCGCATGCTCAATATGGTATATAAATGGATAACAGTTTTCATAACTTTTTTTTTCCGCATCTTCAATCTTTTCATATGTATAACATTTTTGTAAAAAAAGTTGGGAAGATGAAGCAGAAAAAAAAGGCGTATATTTATCGAAATAATCATTGTTTTCAGGCATCGTGGGTTCTCCTTTGAATTAATGGAATAGTCAAACATTTCATTCTTATCTTGACAGTAGTATAACCAATTGATAACCTACAAATAATATTTTTAAGTAGGAGGGGAAAAAAATGTGGGAAAATAAATTTGCAAAAGAAGGTTTAACTTTTGATGATGTCCTATTAATTCCGGCGAAATCAGAGGTTTTACCGAAAGATGTTAATCTTCAAGTCAATCTAGCAGAAAATTTAAGGCTCAACCTTCCTATCATCAGTGCAGGGATGGACACCGTAACAGAAGCTGAAATGGCAATTGCCATGGCCCGTCAAGGTGGGTTAGGCATCATCCATAAAAACATGTCAATCGAATCTCAAGCTGAACTAGTGGATAAAGTAAAACGTTCAGAGAGTGGTGTAATTACGGATCCATTTTTCTTAACACCAGATCACCAAGTGTTTGATGCCGAACATTTAATGGGTAAATATCGGATTTCAGGTGTACCTGTTGTTAACAATGAAGAGGAACAAAAACTTGTTGGGATCATTACAAACCGTGATTTGCGATTTATTTCCGATTTCTCCTTGAAAATTTCCAGTGTTATGACAGTAGAGAATCTAGTGACAGCTCCAGTAGGGACGAACTTGGAACAAGCTGAAAAGATTCTTCAAAAATATAAAATTGAAAAGCTACCCCTAGTAAATGAGCAAGGTGTATTAAAAGGTCTCATTACCATTAAGGACATTGAAAAAGTCATCGAGTTTCCGAATTCAGCCAAGGACATGCAAGGTAGATTACTTGCAGGGGCGGCTGTTGGCGTAACTAAAGATACGATGAAACGCGTGGAGATGCTTGTTAAGTCGCAAGTGGATGCCATTGTACTAGATACCGCACATGGTCATTCTACTGGGGTGCTTTCCATGGTGAAAGAAATTCGTGAAACCCATCCTACCCTGACAATCATCGCTGGTAATGTGGCCACCGCTGAAGGAACGAAAGCTTTAATTGAAGCAGGTGCCGATGTTGTTAAAGTAGGAATAGGACCTGGTTCGATCTGTACGACTAGGGTAGTGGCTGGTGTAGGCGTTCCGCAAATAACGGCTGTTTTTGATTGTGCCACTGAAGCGAGAAAACATGGTAAAACCATTATCGCGGATGGTGGAATCAAATACTCTGGCGATATCGTGAAGGCGCTGGCTGCAGGTGGACACGCCGTCATGCTTGGTAGCATGTTAGCCGGAACAACAGAGAGCCCAGGTGAAACGGAGATATTCCAAGGGCGTCGTTTTAAAGTGTATCGGGGAATGGGTTCTGTTGCGGCGATGGAAAAGGGTTCTAAGGACCGTTATTTCCAAGAAGATAATAAGAAATTCGTCCCTGAAGGAATCGAAGGAAGACTCCCTTACAAAGGACCACTATCAGAAACCATCTATCAATTAATCGGTGGGATTCGTTCCGGAATGGGATATTGCGGAACTGCTACATTAGAAGAGTTGAGAGAAAACTCTCAGTTTGTTAAGATGACGGGTGCCGGACTAAGAGAAAGCCATCCGCATGATGTGCAAATTACGAAAGAAGCACCCAATTATTCCATGTAATAAAATTAACATATGATTGTCAAAAAAATTTATTGTAAAAATAGACAGGGTCTTCGATTACTCTGTCTATTTTTTTTATTTTTTCTGTGATAAACTAGACAAAGTGTCTAGGGGGATTACATAGAATTTATTGCATTCTATAGAGATAAGCTTAATAGTTGGAGGTATTGGAAATTGAAAAAAATCAGCAAGATTACTCTCATTTTCACTTTTGTCTTTGTTCTTGTTATGTCGCAATTTGCCTATCAACCACAGAAAGCACAAGCTGAAACTGATTTAGGCTTAAAGGCAGAGGCAGCGATCATCATTGATGGTGTAACAGGGCAAATCGTGTATGAAAAAAATGCCGATAAAGTTTTAGGAATTGCTTCTATGTCAAAGATGATGACCGAGTATATCATCATGGAAGCAATTGAAGATGGGAAAATCACTTGGGATCAAAAGGTTAAGATAAATAAGTATGTTCACAATCTCTCAAAGGCACCGAACTTGTCGAATGTTGGCTTAACTGAAGGCGAAGATTATACGGTTAAGGAACTATACCAAGCAATGGCTGTCTATTCAGGAAACGCTGCGACGGTAGCACTGGCACAGCTGATTTCTGGTAGTGAAAAAGATTTTGTGAAATTGATGAATGAAAAAGCTGGACAATTAGGATTGAAAGATTATAAATTCGTTAACGCAAGTGGTTTAAATAATACAGATCTTTTAGGGGAGTACCCTACAGGCAAAGCTGATGAAGAAAATGTCATGACAGCAAAGGATACGGCTCTTCTCGCTTATCGCCTAATCAATGATTATCCGGAAGTACTGGACTATGCCAGCATTCCCAAACTGAAGTTCCGAGATGGGAAAGAATATGCTAACTTCAACTGGATGTTACCTGGCCTGATTTTTGAATACCCAGGCGTAGATGGTCTTAAGACGGGTTCCACAGATTTTGCTGGGTATGCTCATACAGGAACAGTCATCCGTGATGGACAACGTTATATTACAGTAGTAATGAAATCTACTACTAAAAATGAACGTTTCGCTGATAGCACTAAGTTGATGAATCATGCGTATAGCACATTCAAAAAAGAACAGGTCCTTCCTTCTAGTTACCAAGTGAAGGGGAATGAAACCCTATCAGTCTTGAAAGGTAAGGAAGACAGCGTTAAAATCCAATCAAAAAAAGCGATTGAAATGCTAGTCAAAAATGGCGAAAAAGATAACTATTCTACTAAAGTAGTAATTGATAAAAGTAAATTGAATAAAGATGGTAAGTTGACCGCCCCGATAAAGAAAGGGGAAAAGCTTGGTTACATCACAGTCACTCCTAAGCAGGGAAAAGATTATGGTTTTATTACTAGCGACGCGGCAAAAGTTGATTTAGTCGCTGCTGAATCGGTTGAGAAAGCTAACTGGTTTGTATTATCAATGCGGGCGATAGGCGGATTCTTCGGTGATGTATGGAGCAGCGTCTCATCTACGGTTAAAGGCTGGTTTTGATTTTCGTGTATAAAATGGTTGCTTAATGTGTAAAATTATAGTACATTATGGAAAACAATTTGATTTCGAGAAAACCTTGACAGGAAAAAGTAATAAGTCCTTCTTTCTTAAGAGAGCCGGTGGCTGGTGAAAATCGGTGTGAGAGTCTTATGAATCCCTCCTGGAGTAAAGTATGGAACACCTTTAGTAGGTTAGTAATTACTTTCGGCTAAAAGCCGTTATCGTGATAAGTGGAAGGTGTTTTTCATATACCTTCAACTAGGGTGGCAACGCGGGTTAACTCTCGTCCCTTCTTCAGGGGACGGGAGTTTTTTGCGTTCTCGAATAAAACAACATCAGTAAATAAGGAGGAAGTACAATGTTGGATTTGAAATATGTAAGAAATAACTTTGAGGAGTTAAAGAGTGTACTGAAATTTAGAGGGGAAGATTTAACTGACCTTGGAAAATTCGAGGAACTGGATGTTAAACGCCGGTCTTTAATCGCCGATACTGAAAAATTAAAAAGTAAACGAAATGAAGTATCTCAGCAGGTAGCTGTTTTAAAACGCGAGAAAAAAGACGCAGACCAACTGATTACAGAAATGCGTGAGGTTGGCGACCAAATAAAGGGGTATGATGAAGAGCTACGAGAAGTAGAAGCTCAGTTAGAGAGGCTGCTTCTTTCTATACCAAACATTCCCCATGAAAGCGTCCCGGTCGGAGAGACGGAGGATGATAATGTGGAGATTCGCAAATGGGGGGAATTGCCTGAGTTCTCATTTGAACCTAAACCCCATTGGGATGTGGCAGGTGATCTAGGAATCCTGGATTTCGAAAGGGCTGCTAAAGTGACAGGAAGCCGTTTTGTCTTTTATAGAGGCCTAGGCGCTCGTTTGGAACGTGCTTTAATTAGCTTCATGCTGGATCTCCATGTTGAAGAACATGGGTACGAAGAGATGCTTCCTCCTTATATGGTGAATCGTGCAAGTATGACAGGTACAGGACAGTTGCCAAAGTTCGAGGAAGATGCGTTCAGAATCGAGAGCGAGGACTATTTCTTGATTCCTACGGCGGAAGTACCTGTGACCAACTTCCATCGCGATGAAATCCTAGGTGCGGATGACCTACCGATTAGCTATGCAGCCTATAGTGCATCTTTCCGCTCAGAAGCAGGTTCTGCAGGACGGGACACGCGTGGATTAATTCGGCAACATCAATTTAATAAAGTGGAATTGGTAAAATTCGTGAAACCAGAAGATTCATACGCAGAGCTAGAGAAGCTTACAGGGCATGCCGAAAAAGTCCTTCAGTTGCTAGGGTTACCTTATCGAGTTCTAAGTATGTGTACAGGTGATCTTGGATTTACCGCTGCAAAAAAATATGACCTTGAAGTTTGGATTCCAAGCTACGGAACGTATCGGGAAATTTCATCATGCAGTAACTTTGAAGCTTTCCAAGCAAGACGAGCCAATATTCGTTTCCGTCGTGAGGCGAAAGGGAAACCGGAACATGTCCACACATTAAATGGATCAGGTCTTGCTATTGGCCGGACCGTTGCTGCTCTTTTAGAAAATTATCAACAGGAAGATGGCACGGTGATCATTCCGGAAGTTTTACGTCCATATATGCGTGGTGCGGAAATCATTAAACCGAAGTAATATTCGTGAAATCTATAGAGGACCAGACGTCTAAAATGGATAATCTGGTCCTCTAATAATTATTTTAAAAAAATGTTACATGTGCGCTTGACTTCTATAATGAATCAGTGTAATATAATAAATGTTGATACGGAGGTATACCCAAGTTCGGCTGAAGGGATCGGTCTTGAAAACCGACAGGGGAGTCAAATCCCGCGGGGGTTCGAATCCCTCTACCTCCTCCATAACTTATTAATAACCACAGCGCATAAATTGGATATCGTTGTCCCGTTACAGAAATGTAACGGGATTTTTGTATTTTGCTATAACAAAAAAACCATTGGCTACCCAATGGTTTTTTCTTATTTGTTACGCAGTAAACGGGTTTGTTCCATATATTCACCGATCCGTTTTATAAGAGGTTCGATGCTCGTCTCTTCATGCATAAGATCATAATCATTAATGTTTAAACGGAGGACCGGGCACGCGTTGAACTGATCGATCCACTCTTCATAACGAGTATGCATCTCTTGCCAATACTCAATCGGTGTATGTTGCTCCATAGGACGTCCCCGTACTTGAATTCGATTGAGAATATCATCGATTGAGCCTTCAAGGTAGATGACTAAATCAGGGTGAGGGAAGTATGGTGTTAGGACCATGGCATTGAATAAGCTTGTATATGTTTCGTAGTCCACTTCGTTCATTGTTCCTTTTTCATAATGCATTTTTGCAAAGATGCCTGTATCTTCATATATGGAACGGTCCTGTATAAAACCGCCGCCATACTCGAAGATTTTTTTCTGTTCTTTAAACCGTTCAGCAAGGAAATAGATTTGCAGGTGAAAACTCCAACGATCAAAATCATCATAGAATTTATCTAGATAAGGGTTGGCATCCACCTTTTCAAAAGATGTCCTAAATTGTAGGGCATCCGCTAAGGCGTTCGTCATAGTCGACTTACCTACACCAACCGTACCGGCTATCGTAATGACAGCATTGTTTGGGATATTATACTTTTTTCGCAAGTTCATGTGATAGTACTCCTTTTTGCAGGGAATTCTCTATTTGGTTTATCATCATGTTTAAATCGTCTTTGTTTCCGACAAAGTCCAAATCATCCCCATTGAATGTGAGAACAGGTATGTCTGGGTGCTGTTCTTCGAATGTTTCCATGAAAACTTGATAATCCGAGGATAACTGTTGGAGATAGCTGGGACTAATATTTCTTTCGAATTCTCGTCCCCTTTTACTGATTCGAGTTAAAAGTGTATCCAAACTAGCATTCAAATAAATCACCATATTTGGCTTGGGCATATCCCGAGTCAAAATATTAAATATTTCAATGTATTTATTGTACTGTTCGTTTTTTAAGGTTCGTTCCGCAAAAATTAAATTCTTGAATATATGATAATCAGCCACCACGGCTTGTTCATTGGTGAGGAACTTCGTTTCAATATCTTCTAATTGCTTATAACGGTTACATAGAAAAAACATCTCTGTTTGAAAGCTCCACTCATCGATATTATCGTAAAATTTCCCGAGAAATGGATTTTCATCAACGATTTCCTTCAATAAAGAAATGTTAAAATGATCGGAGATTGCTTTGGCAAGTGATGTTTTTCCCACACCAATTGGTCCTTCGACAGTGATAAATGGGGTGGTTTTCATCCATTCTGTCCTCCTTCAATGAGGTATCGGACTGAAATGTTTGTTAGGTTTTTCAGCCAAAAGATATTGTATCACAACTCGACGGATTCTGTGATATTTTGTTGGTTCCAATTTGGAGCGATTGGCTTGTGAGTGGAATGGGAAAACAAAGGATTAAAAATCCAATGAACTTTTCTTGGTGGAAGCTTTGAGGACATGGCTCATCATCGTCAATGCATATTGATTATCGTCCTTAGAAGCAGAAGCGATGCAATCTTCTGGAACCCATAATTCGTATTCCCTCATATAGGCATCATTGGCTGTGAAAAGTACACAGATGTTTCCGGCAATGCCTGTGAGAATCAAACGCTTTACTTGAAGTTGATGGAGTAAAGTGTTCAAGGCGGTTCCATAAAAGGCGGAGTGTTTCGGCTTGATTAGAAAAAACTCGTCTTGCTCTGGTTTAATTCTATCTATTAGTTCATCATTTTTCCCGTTTTTACAGGTCTCGATAATTTTATCGTAATCGGCCTGCCATAAGTTATAGTGATCGTTAATATAAATGATAGGATAGCCATTTTTCTTCATGTATTTTTTTAATTCGGTAATGGGTTCCATGATCGATCTGGTATGTTCAAGGAGCAGGTCACCATAACTGAAATTAAAGTCATTGATCATGTCGATTATGAGTAAGGCAAAGGAAGGGGAAGTAGGTCGGTTCATATGTATCGTATCCTCCTTAAGTATGCAAAATTACTTGCGACAGGTAGCTGCTTGCGGTACTATTCATTAGAATAAGTAGTTGACCTTTATTTTGTCTTATATTTGTCTGTTTACTCCTACTTAGCAAAAGGGGGTTTTTTCATGAGAGATGATGCATATTATATGAATGTGGCATTGGGGGAAGCCGAAAAGGCACGAATGCTGAATGAAGTGCCAATCGGGGCCGTGATTGTGATAAATGATGAAATAATTGCTAGAGGGTATAATTTGCGGGAAACGGAGCAGAATGCCACTGCTCATGCAGAACTGCTTGCGATTAATGAGGCATGTGGGAAACGTGGGAGTTGGAGGCTTGAAGAGGCCACCCTTTACGTCACCCTAGAACCCTGTCCGATGTGTGCAGGCGCGATTCTCCAGTCGAGGGTGAAACGGGTCGTGTTTGGTGCCCATGATCCCAAGGCAGGCTGTGCCGGGACCTTTATGGACTTACTCCAAGATCAGCGCTTTAACCATCAATGCGAGGTTACGAGCGGTGTGCTAGAGGAAGAGTGTGGAGGGATTTTAACAGCTTTCTTTAAAGAGCTGAGGAGTCGAAAGAAAGCACTGAAACGAGCAAACGCCCTTAATGGTAGTAGTGAAACGAGAAATTGAAGCCTTTATACTAAAATCGAGCTTTATCAATTCCTAAAGATGGAGTTCATTCTAGTTCCATGAACAACACTTGCGTTTTTTTTATTACCTTAGTATAATAAGATATGCGTCGTAGTGACGCTATGAATATTGGTATCAAATTTGCCGTGCTAGACGGGGAGGTAGCGGTGCCCTGTACTCGCAATCCGCTCTAGCGAGGTTGAATTCCTTCTCGAGGTTAGCATTCTGTAGGGTCTGCCTTAAGTAAGTGGTGTTGACGCCCGGGTCCTGCGCAATGGGTCTCCATGAACCATGTCAGGTCCGGAAGGAAGCAGCATTAAGTGGAAGTTCTCATGTGCCGCAGGGTTGCCTGGGCTGAGCTAACTGCTTAAGTAACGCTTATGGTTGCTAATCGACAGAAGGTGCACGGCAGTTATTTTACATAATCAAAAAACTCATTCGTTAAGGGTGAGTTTTTTTGCGCGTTAAGAAGGTAAAATCATTCAATCTCAGCATTTTTCTTTAATGGTTTTTGAAATGAAGGAGAGTGCGGTATAATAAAAATGATGGAGAAAATAAGGAGGGATTTCCGTGGGGTATCAGGCATTATACCGGGTGTGGCGGCCACAACAATTCATTGATGTTGTTGGACAGGGACATGTAACGAAAACGTTGCAAAATGCTCTAGTCGGGCAAAAGGTTTCTCATGCCTATTTATTCTCGGGACCGCGTGGGACAGGGAAGACGAGTGCAGCTAAAATACTTGCAAAAGCAGTGAACTGCGAGCTTGCGCCTACAAGTGAACCCTGTAACGAATGTGCTACTTGCCGCGGGATCACTGATGGCTCCATATCAGATGTTATTGAAATAGATGCAGCATCCAATAATGGCGTCGAAGAAATCCGGGACATTCGAGATAAAGTAAAATATGCACCGAATGCGGTTACATATAAAGTTTATATTATTGATGAGGTACACATGCTTTCACAAGGGGCTTTCAATGCGTTACTAAAAACATTGGAAGAACCACCGAAGCACGTTATTTTTATTTTAGCGACGACGGAACCTCATAAAATTCCGTTAACGATCATTTCACGCTGTCAGCGATTCGATTTTAAAAGAATTCAGCCGCAGGACATTGTCGGGCGAATGTCGCAAATTATTGATGAGAGTGAAATCTCATGTGATGAGCAGGCACTCCATATCATAGCCAGAGCGGCTGAAGGCGGGATGCGGGATGCATTAAGTTTACTTGATCAGGCTATATCGTTCAGTTCTGAGACAGTATCGGTAGAAGATGCTTTAACGGTAACGGGTTCTGTGTCCCAGTCATTCTTAAGTAGGTTGGCAAAAGCGATTTATGATAAGGAAGTTGCAGTGGCTCTCGAAGTCCTTGATGAATTATTGGCTATGGGGAAAGATCCTGCCCGTTTCATAGAAGATATGATTTACTATTTCCGTGATATGCTCCTGTTTCAGGCAGCGCCAGCACTTGCCGAATCATTTGAACGGGTATTGATTGATCCGCAATTCAAGGAGTTGGCAGAAGTGATTCCTTCTAAATCGATCTATTCGATTATTGAAAGCTTCAACCAAACCCAACAAGATATGAAATGGACGAACCATCCACGAATATTCCTTGAAGTGTCCTTAGTGAAATTATGTAATGAGCAAAAGCCTAATGACATGGACAATGAGAAGGTCCAACAATTGCTTCAAAAGATAGAAGCGTTGGAGAAGCAAATGCGTGATCTGCAGCAAAATGGGATTTCCGCTGCCGTTTCAGAAAAACCGGCAGAACAGGCGAAGGCTCAACGGTCGATAAAAAAATCGTATAAAGCACCGACGGGGAAAATCAACCAAGTCCTAAAACAAGCGACAAAACCAGATTTACAAGTCGTGAAGAGTAAATGGGGAGAAGTGCTTGAACAGTTAGGACACCAGAATCAAAAGTCGCTCGCGGCTCTATTGACGGAAGCGGAACCTGTTGCTGCGTCCACAGAGGCTTTTGTGGTAAAATTCAAATATGATATCCATTGTCAGATGGCAATGGAAAATAACCGTTTCGTAGAAGTGATCGCCTCAATCATGCAGCAATTAACTGGCCATCATATGGAGATAGCCGGAGTTCCGGAGAGTCAGTGGCAGAGATTGCGGGAGGATTTCATTTCGACACAGCAGTTTGAAAGTCCAGAAGAAACGGAATCAAAAGAAGAAGACCCTTTTATAGCTGAGGCTAGAAAGTTAGTCGGGGATGACTTGCTTGAAATTAAAGAATAATTGGAGGTAGGAAAAATGGGAATGCGTGGCGGTAATATGCAAAATATGATGAAACAAATGCAAAAAATGCAAAAGAAAATGGCGGAAGCACAGGAAGAGCTAGGTGAAAAGAAGATTGAAGGCACGGCTGGTGGCGGAATGGTAACGGTTGTCGTAACAGGGCATAAAGAGATTGTAGATGTCATTATCAAGCCGGAAGTTGTTGATCCGGACGATATCGATATGTTACAAGATTTAGTGTTGGCTGCTACGAATGATGCTTTGAAAAAAGCAGAAGACCTGACAAGCCAGACGATGGGACAATTCACCAAGGGAATGAACCTTCCAGGCATGTTTTAAGCAAGTTTAAAAGAAACTTCCTTTCAGGGGGTTTCTTTTGAAATTTTAGGAGGAATTTGATGCATTATCCAGAACCGATTTCCAAGCTTATCGACAGCTTTATGAAGTTGCCGGGGATAGGGCCGAAAACAGCGGCTCGATTAGCCTTTCATGTGCTGAGCATGAAGGAAGACACTGTTTTGGATTTTGCAAAGGCGTTAGTGAATGCTAAGCGGAATCTAATGTATTGTTCGGTGTGTGGTCACATAACGGACCAGGATCCTTGTTATATTTGTGAGGATCAAAAAAGAGATAGAGATTTGATTTGTGTCGTACAAGATCCCAAAGATGTGATAGCCATGGAAAAGATGAGGGAATTCAATGGTCTATATCATGTATTGCACGGTAGTATTTCCCCAATGGATGGTATTGGTCCGGAAGATATAAATATCCCTGATTTATTAAAGCGCCTGCAAGATGAAACGGTCCAGGAGGTCATATTAGCCACGAATCCTAATATTGAAGGGGAAGCGACTGCCATGTATATTTCCCGCTTGCTTAAACCATCAGGAATTAAGGTGACACGGATTGCACACGGTCTTCCAGTTGGAGGGGACTTGGAGTATGCAGATGAAGTGACGCTATCAAAAGCAATAGAAGGAAGAAGAGAAATATAAGATAGCTTGGAGGACTTCACGTGTTCTTTCGTAAAAAAAAGCGGCTTCGAAATGAATATAATGAGGCGTTGATTGTGGAACTTGAACAGTTAAAAAAGAATTGGCATAACCAAAAGTCCTTGCTTGAAAAAAGTGTAGACCCATCTGTTGAAGTGATAGCACAAACGAGGCTAGCAGAAGTTAAATATTTCTATTTATTTAGAGAAGTGAAAAGAAGAAATGTTCGTATACAAAGATGATAAGCCGTGGTTATAAGGGATCTCCTTATAACCATTTTTTTATGGGGCAGGTTCTTTATCCTTTTCATGCTACATATAAGTGTAATACAAGCTTGCGGGGAGGTATGAGTTTGGAACCTGTTGTCTTTGTAGCCGTAATTGGAGGTTTGATTCTAACACTTTTGATCATAGGGGCCCCTTTGAAACCGATTCGACTTTTGGGACAAGGCATCATAAAAATCATCATAGGAGCTGCTTTTTTATTTTTTCTTAACATGATAGGCAACCAAGCAGGAATTCATGTGCCAATCAATTTAGTGACCTCAGCAGTTGCTGGATTACTTGGAATACCTGGTGTTGCCGCATTAGCGGCCATCGGGTATTGGATTGTATAGGGGAATAAAGGGAATGTAGATGCTGTAGAAGCTTCTAGGGAAATGCCTTGAAGCTTCTATCTATTTACTGGAAGTAATAGTGGAGTGATTATGTTTCTATAAAATAATGAAAAACTATTGACGGATATAAAACAACCTGATAATATATTAGGAGTCGCAACAACGACAACAAATAAATAAACATTCAATAAAAAACATTGAAAGTAAATGTTGACAAGATGTTGAATGTCTGGTAAGATAATAAAGTCGCTTACGAGATAAGCGCTTGAAGTTAATTGCTCTTTGAAAACTGAACAAAACAAAGCGCCAACGTAAATTTTGAGTGAGCACACACTATTAAAAAAGCAAAATGAGCAAGTCAAACATTT
>NZ_JBIWCW010000027.1:0-17858 GCF_044761665.1 Peribacillus sp. NPDC097295 | reverse complement strand
AATTGATTATAAACGGGGTTTTAATATGAGGACATAGAAAAACCCCGAATAAGGGACTTTTTTTATCGTGTCCATTATTCGGGGTATAGTTCAAGGGAGTGTCTAGGGAGCCCTTTTACAGGATCAATCTTGATGGAATATTCGTTTAATTGGAGTTTTTTCGAATGACACGTCTGAGCGTATAATGCTATGATAAAGAATATTATAAACGAAACAGCATTGAGGATGTGACGGAATGTTAGTGGAGGGTTTTAAAATCCATGGATCAGGTAATGATTTTTTAATTATTGATGAATTAACAACAAATCTGACATTTACAGAGGAAGAACGCGAAAACTTGGCGAAAGTCCTTTGCGATAGGGAAAGGCTTGGGGCGGATGGCATTTTATTTGTCATGAAGAGTAAGCACGCAGATGCAAGGATGCGCGTTTTTAATGCAGATGGATCGGAAGCATCCATGTGTGGCAATGGACTTCGTTGCGTGGCCCGATATGCGAACGATGTGCTAGGACTAGATAAAATGACAGTTGAGACGATGAAAGTCGATTTACTCGTTGAAAAAACGGATGACATTTATACGGGAATTCCAACTTACAAAGTGGAAATTTCTCCGGTCAGCTTTCAGGTGAAGGATCTTCCGCTTATAATTGAAAAGGAACGATTGCTAAATGAATTGCTTCCAGAGCTGCATGAATCCCTAAAGTTTTCGGCACTGGCTGTCCCGAATCCACACTTGATCACTTTAGTGGATAGCAGTATGTTACAAAGTGACTTACAGGAAGAGCTTGCAACGAAAGTGAACCGACCGAATGACCTGTTTCCGGATGGTGTCAATGTCAGTTTTGTAAAAGAATTGGAACCAGGGAGCATTTATGTACGTACATTCGAGCGGGGTGTTGGTTTCACGAATGCTTGTGGAACAGCCATGTCGGCTTCCAGTCTGGTTACTTGCTCGATTGGGCTCAATTCACTTGAGCAGGAGATTTCCGTTTATAATAACGGAGGTAAAGTAAAATGTATTGTCCATCATGATGAGAAACGCGATTCGTATTCCATTGATTTGATCGGAAATGCAACCTATGAGTATAAAGTATCGATGGAAATAGACCAAGTCCATCCAGAAACATTCCAAGTGCTTGAAAAGCATGAATATGAAAATGAAACAAAATTATATGCCAAGATGCAGTCTGAAGTAAAAAGCTATTTAAAAACGAGAGTGTAAGTAAGGAAGACCAACTATGAGTTGGTCTTTTGCTGTTTAAGGAAGGAAAGTACCTTTTGAAACGCTGGCCCGTTATCGGTCTGTCTGTATTCATTGAATGGACAACCTAGTTTTTTAATCCTGTTTGGTACTGTTTCCACTGTATAATCTTCTAGTTTAAGACTATCATTCACTTCATCCCACGACAAAGGTGTGGCGACCCCGGCAAAATGATTACCTCGAGGGGAATAAGGGACGATGATGGTTTTCCCTTCACTATGTTGGACAAAATCGAGATAAAGACGGTTATGGCGATTTTTTTTCATCCGCTCGATTGTAAAGTCTTCTGGAAAGGAGCTTATTAAGTATTGACCAAGGAAATCAGTGAATATGTGTGTCTCTTTATAGGAGAAAGTATCCTCCGGAAGTGGAATATGAATCTGCAATCCCTTATTGCCAGAAGTTTTTATGAATGATTTGATATGTAATGGATCAATCACTTTCTTTATTTCCAGAGCCGCCTTGATCGCCAATGTAAAATAATCACTCGAGGGCGGGTCAAGATCCAAAACGATTTCATCGGGCATGGTCGAGCCCGCTTTTTGAAATGGAGCATGAAACTCGAGGGCAAGTTGGTTACCGAACCACAGCAATGTTTCCACGTCGTTACAGAGCATATACTCGATATCTTCATCTACGACCGTGCGAATCCAGGCCGGAGCATATTCGGGCTTATTTTTTTGAAAAAAACGTTCATCGCTCATTGTTCCATGAGGGTAACGGATCGTAGTCAGTGGTTTATCGGTCAGAAAAGGTAAAAACACTCCAGAAACTTCACGTAAATATTGAAGGTATTCAACTTTGATCAGGTTCCCATTTTTTAATGACCAAATCGGTTTATCGGGAGAAGATATGCTTACCGAATCTGGAAAAGTAAACTGACTTATTAAGAATCTTTCCCATGTGCATTCCATGGGTGCCGTTTGCAAGAGCCACTGCGAAAATTGAGGCTCCCGTAATTCATTTTCTTCATAAACATGCAGAAACTGTACTTCAATACAAATGGAAGGGTGTATGTAAAAGAACTGAGTATCTTCCTCTGCAGCATTTTTTTTTATCATTTCATGCAATATGGTCTTATCATGGGCACTCATGCCATTTTTGACGCTACCTATAGAAGTGATGACACCATTTTTATATACCGCAACTGAGACATATCCGTTTTCTTTATGAAGTGCGGTGATAAAGCACGGGACGATTCGCCAATTTTTCACTTTGATCCAGGACGTTGAGCGTTTTTCCTCCCATATGCTGTTGATATTCTTGGCTACAATTCCTTCTCCATCCATGAGAATGACTTGGTCCATAGCTTCATTTACCGTGTCATAGCTTTCAATCACTTGAATCAAGTTTTTTTCATGTGGGCTAGGTACAGGTAAATGAACGTCCCGGCCCAAGCTTTTCAATATACTTTTTCGTTCCGATAATGTTTTCTTTGAAATGTCTTCTCCCTTTAAAGTAATTAGGTCAAACGCTATGAAACGGCATGGGGAGAGTATGGATGATTCAGCAATTAATGTTTTGTTTCTCAAGCGTCCACGCCATTGAATCGTGGAAAAGTCAGCCTTGGATTCATTTGTCAGCCAGACTAATTCCCCATCAAGTTGGAGGGGCAAGAAACCTTCCAAATTCAACGTTTTTATACATTCACTGATTTCTGGAAACAGCGGCAGCAGTTCTTTTCCATTCCTGCTTGTCATCTTCACAAGGGTATTATCGGTAATCATTAAAATGGCCCGGAAGCCGTCATATTTCACTTCGTATCTCCATTCTTTGGAATGGGGGGCTTCTGGCAGATAGGTGGGCAACATTGGTTTTGTCACATTTGTCCCTCCGTACATAAGGTTTGTTAGTATTTTTCCCATAAAAATGATTTTTAAGTTAATTTTTTTGAAAGAAATGGAGATGATAATACTGTTATTCAATTATCTACTATGAGGTGAGGAATTTGCATACAATATGGAAAGGAAGCATTTCTTTCGGTTTGGTGAATATCCCGATCAAACTTCATGCCGCAACGGAGGATAAGGATATATCATTACGTACACTGCATAAAGAGTGTAATTCGCCGATAAAATATGAAAAGGTTTGTCCGGTCTGTCAGAAGGAAGTAGGCAAGGATGATATTGTTCGTGCTTTTGAGTATACGAAAGGAAAGTTTGTCGTCTTAGAAGATAGTGAACTCGAACAGCTAAAAAAACAAAATGAAGATAAAGCAGTGGAAATCATTGATTTTGTAAAAATAGAAGAAATCGATCCCATCTATTTCAACCGCAGTTATTTCATGTCCCCAAACGATGGTGGGACAAAAGCATATTCCCTTCTTAGACAAGCACTCGTAGAATCTGGAAAGGTTGGTTTGGCCAAAATCATCATCCGTTCAAAGGAACAAATGGCCATTCTCCGGGTCGTGGATAACATCTTGTTGATGGAGACCATACATTATCCTGATGAAGTACGTTCTGCAGCTGATGTTCCTAATATTCCCGCGAATGATTCCATCGTTAAAAAAGAAATCGACACGGCCATTTTATTAATCGATCAACTGACGTCGACTTTCGATCCGACAAAATACAAGGATGACTATCGAACAGCCTTGCTTGAGCTGATTGAATCAAAGAAAAATGGACAAAAAACCATTACTGCGAAAACAAAAGAACCCGTGGCGAATAATGTGACGGACTTGATGGCGGCTTTACAAGCCTCTATCGATCGCACGAAGCCAGAGAAATTGGCCGTGAAGAAAAAGACAACGCGCAAAAAAGCTACGCCTAAAAAGAAACAAGCGTAAACAAAGCTGGGCGAACCCATATCGCTCAGTATTTTTTGTTTTATCATGGAGGTATGGAGGTAAATGAGCTAAAAGGTGGTGTTGAGATTGGACTTCTTCAGTGTACATATTAGAAAGAAATATCTTTATATGACGATGATGGCTGGATTAATCGTCATCTATTTTTTAATCTTTAATGAAATGGTTGATGAATTGAAGGAAGGCGAGTTAATCGAATTTGACAAGAGCGTCATCGAATCTATACAAAGCCCCTTTAGCGAAGAATTTACCAAGATGGCGACCAAAATCACTTTTTTCGGGTCGGTGATATGGATAGTGACCTTGGTTTCTATATTCTCCCTATTTCTGTTCTTGCTAAGTAAAAAGCATTATGCTCTTTATTTAATTTTAACTTCCGCATTAGGAGGTGGATTTAATTGGGGGTTAAAGTATCTTTTTCAACGGGAACGGCCGGATATCGCTCCGTTATTATCCGTCTCAGGATATAGTTTTCCAAGCGGACATTCGATGGCATCGGTCATTCTGTATGGCAGTATAGCGGTAGTATGTATACGATTGATCAAAAATAAATATATTAATGGGCTTATATGGCTCCTCGCTTTTATTTCGTCATTGACCATAGGATGGAGCCGCATTTATTTAGGTGTCCACTATCCGAGCGATGTCGTGGCAGGTTTTGTAGCCGGTGCTGCCTGGCTTACCATATCAGCATGGATGTTACGTTATCTGGAGTATAAGGTGCCAAAAAAGTATAGAAGAGAATGATGGTCCAACGGGACATTATTAGGGAAGGATGTTTTCATATAATAAATTGATAGAAATCATCTATTAAAAGAAGACAAAAAAATTCGCCCCGTAAAGAGCGAAAATGAGGAAATTAATCGTGAAATCAACATATAGGCGACGGAATGTCTTATTCGACTATATATTGTGCTCATATTCTATCATAATTAATTCTGAAATAGCAACTAAATTACTAAAACTAAGGCATTATTTTTATGGTAATGCCTTTTTTGCAAGGATTTTTTTCCTAGTGAAGAGTTTTCAAATTTTTTTTGGTATAATTAATTGAATATATTGAAAATAAAATTCGGTATGTACCATCATGCAATCTATCAATTAATTAAAAATGAAATGGAAGATGTCCAATGGAATCTGGTAAAATCATTTCCCTGCAAATTGGGAGGCCCAAACAAGAAGAGTTTTCAAGCGTAAAAATGAAAACGGCTATGAATAAGAGGTTCATTGAATATGTAAACGTTACAAAATCAGGTATCGAAGGGGATGGAGTAGGTAATAGAAAGTTTCATGGAGGACCTGACCGTGCATTATGTTTTTATCCTGTTGAGCATTATCATCTATGGCAACAAAAATTCAGTAAACAGCTTTCCGTGCCTGCTTTTGGCGAGAATTTGACGATTGCTGGAATGACAGAAAACGAGACATATATTGGCGATGTATATCGCATAGGGGAGACTGTTGTACAGATTACACAGGGACGCATTCCTTGTTCCACGATTTCCCATTTTAACAATGAACCGAAGTTTTTGAACCACGTGAGGGATACTAATCTTACGGGGTACTTTGCTAAGGTAATCCAAGAAGGGGTTATAAGAATCCAAGACGATATCGTTTTACTAGATCGGCTTCAAAATCAAGTTACGGTTCTATATGCGACGGACGTGATCCTCCATCATCGTGATGGACAGGATGGAGTAAATAGGTTACTCACGATAGAATCTTTGGCAGACGAATGGAAATCTTTGCTTTTAAAGAGGATCCAATCGTAAATAATACGAATATATGAAGAAATGACAAATATACTATTGAAAATGACAGATGATTCATGTAAATTAAATATAATTAAAATTAAATATTTAGAAAATTATATCCAATTTAATAAATCTTATCGAGAGAGGTGAAGGGACTGGCCCGATGAAACCTCAGCAACCAGCCTAGGCAAAGGTGCTAAATCCAGCAAGCAGAGCTTGATAGATGAGGAGAATGTTTCGAGAAAAAACCTTCTTCTTTGAGAAGGTTTTTTTTCTTTACTATCAAACTCATATAAACCGTACAAAAACCATAGTGTTTTTGAGAGAGGGTGTATATATGGATTTTCGTAAAGAACTAAAAGAAAGAATGCTGGTTGGGGACGGAGCGATGGGAACGTTGTTGTATTCCTATGGAATCGATCAGTGTTATGAAGAAATAAACTGTACCAGTCCTGGTAAAATTGAATCGATACATCGTGCGTATTTAGAAGCGGGTGCAGATATTCTGCAAACTAATACATATGGAGCCAATTTTCATAAACTGAAACGGCATGGGCTTGAAGAAGAAGTTAGCCGCATCAATCGCCAAGGTGTCATCCTTGCTAAACAAGTGGCGAAAGGGAAGGCGTTCGTTTTTGGTACAATTGGCGCCCAGCGTAGCATCCGTAAATCAGATTTAAGCATTGAAGAAATAAAACGGGGTTTTCGTGAACAGTTATACAGTTTGCTACTGGAAAACCCAGATGGAATTCTTCTTGAAACATACTATGATTTTGAAGAGCTTGAAACGGTGCTTCAAATCGCTAAAAAAGAAACGGAGCTGCCGATTATAGCAAATGTATCAATGCATGAAGTTGGAAACCTTCAAAATGGATTTCATTTGAATGAGGCCTTTCAAAAACTGGAGTATCTGGGTGCGGATGTTGTTGGGGTGAATTGCCGTCTAGGCCCCCATCATATGATAAGGGCCTTGGAAGAAGTGGAAATGCCTAAGCAGGCGTCGATTGCCATCTATCCAAATGCAAGTCTTCCTGATTATGTGGATGGGAGACTTGTCTATAAAGCGGAACCACAATACTTTGGTTCAAGTGCACTCGAGTTAAGAAAACAAGGGGCAACTATTATAGGCGGATGCTGTGGTACGACACCACTACATATACAAGCTGTGAAGAAAATGGTTGGCACGTTGACGCCAGTTAAAGATAAAATTACGAAAACCCGACATATTGAGATTATTGAGGTGAATACCAAAAAACAAGAAGTTGCTCTTCATGAAAGGGTCAAAACAGAGAGAACCATTCTAGTTGAGCTTGATCCACCAAAAAAGTTAGGGATTGAAACGTTTATGGCAGGAGCAGAAGCCTTGAAAAAAGCGGGTGTGGACTCCATCACTTTAGCTGATAATTCCCTTGCTTCACCCAGAATTTCGAATTCTACCATAGCCAATTTATTAAAGGCTGAACTAGATGTGAATCCGTTGGTCCATATCACATGCCGAGACCGAAATCTAATTGGGCTTCAATCTCACTTAATGGGATTGCATACGATAGGGCTGGATGAAGTCTTAGTTATCACTGGTGATCCTTCTAAGATAGGGGATTTCCCCGGAGCAACTTCCGTTTATGATTTATCTTCATTTGATTTGATAAGTCTGGTTAAGCAATTCAATGAAGGCTACTCCTATTCAGGGCAAAGTCTAGGCAAACAGGCAAATTTCAAGATTGCCGCCGCTTTTAATCCAAATGTGAAATATATGGATAAGGCTGTTCAGAGAATGGAGAAGAAAATTGCATGCGGTGCTCAGTCCTTTTTGACACAACCGGTTTATTCAGTTGAACAAATTGAAGAAGTCTATCAGGCGACAAAACATTTGAAAACGCCGATATTTATCGGAATTATGCCACTTACAAGTACGAGGAATGCTGAATTCATCCATAATGAAATACCTGGGATTAAATTACCTGACAGTGTAAGGAGGGCAATGGCCTCAGCAGGTAATGATCCATTAAAATCAAGGATTGAAGCAATAAATATTGCTCGGGAATTGGTTGACGCCGCAAAAGAAAGGTTTAAGGGAATCTACCTGATAACACCTTTCCTGCGTTATGAAATGACAGCGGAGCTAACCATATATATCAAGGATCAGGATCGTAAACAAACATCTGAGGTGGCAGGACATGAGTAAAAAGGAAATTAAAAGGCAATTACAATCAAAGATTCTTCTTCTAGACGGAGCAATGGGTACGATGATTCAAGCTGAGGATCTGACAGCCGAGGATTTTGGCGGAGAGCAATACGAAGGCTGTAATGAGTATCTATCCTTGACTCGACCTAAAATCATTCAGGCCATCCATGAAAAATATTTAGCGGCAGGAGCAGATATTATCGAGACCAATACTTTCGGGGCGACAGGCATAGTATTAGAAGAATATCAACTTAGCACATATGCCTATGAACTTAATAAAGTATCTGCAGAACTGGCCGTAAAAGCTTCTGAAAAATATTCAAGTGAGATTTGGCCTAGATATGTAGCAGGTTCGATGGGTCCAACCACAAAGACATTATCTGTTACAGGTGGAACGACGTTTGATATTTTAACAAATTCATATGAGGAACAAGCGCTCGGTCTTATAGACGGTGGCGTAGACCTATTGCTCGTGGAAACTTGTCAAGATATGCTCAATGTAAAGGCAGCCTTTTCGGGAATTAAAAACGCTATCGCTAAAACCGGAAAGGATATGCCCATAATGATTTCTGGTACGATTGAGCCGATGGGGACGACATTGGCTGGCCAATCCATAGAGGCTTTCTATTTATCGGTAGAGCATATGAACCCTCTGGCTGTCGGTTTGAACTGTGCGACAGGCCCAGAGTTTATGATTGACCATATTCGTACTTTAGCAGATCTATCCGACAATGCGATCAGTTGTTATCCAAATGCAGGTTTGCCCGATGAAGAGGGGCATTATCATGAATCCCCGATTTCCCTTGCTGAGAAAATGAAGCAATTTGCAGATAAAGGGTGGGTCAATATCATCGGTGGCTGTTGTGGTACCACACCTGAACACATTAAAGAGCTCTCTAAAGCACTCAAGGATATCCAGCCAAGGAAGTTACCTGAGTCAGCACATGGTCATGCTGTCTCTGGCATCGAGCCGCTCATTTATGATGAGTCTATGCGGCCCCTGTTTGTCGGAGAGAGAACGAATGTGATTGGTTCGCGTAAATTCAAGGAACTGATTCGTGCAAAGAAGTATGAACCAGCAGCAGAAATTGCCCGTGCTCAAGTTAAGAAAGGTGCCCATGTCATTGATATCTGTCTAGCCGATCCTGACGGGGATGAGCTAGGCGACATGCAAGAATTCATCCAAGAGGTCGTCAAGAAGGTAAAAGTCCCTTTAGTCATAGATACGACTGATGAAGCGGTCCTTGAACAAGCATTGAAACATTCTCAAGGAAAGTCGATCATTAATTCGATCAACCTTGAAGATGGTGAAGAGCGATTCGAGAAAATCGTTCCTTTTATCCATCAATACGGAGCAGCCGTCGTAGTTGGGACAATCGACGAAATTGGAATGGCGGTGGACGCCGAACGGAAATTGGAAGTGGCGACTCGCTCGGTGAACCTGCTTGTAAACAAATACGGGCTGAAAGAAAGTGACTTGATTTTTGATCCGCTTGTTTTTCCGGTTGGTACAGGAGATGAGCAATACATTGGCTCTGCGTTGGAAACGGTAAAAGGAATTAAAGCAATCAAAGAAAAATTCCCTGAAAGTTTGACGATCCTTGGCATTTCAAACGTTTCCTTTGGTCTTCCTTCACGTGGAAGGGAAGTATTGAATGCCGTTTTCCTATATCACTGTACGAAGGCTGGACTTGACTACGCAATTGTGAACACTGAAAAACTAGAACGGTTTGCGTTAATACCTGAAGAGGAAATTAAGCTTGCAGAAGCTCTTTTATTTGAAACTTCCACAGAAACCTTAGCTACTTTCACTGAATTTTATCGTGGAAAAAAAGCTGAGAAGAAAAATGATGGAATTGTCCTTCCGTTAAATGAAAGGTTAGGTAATTATATAATCGAGGGTACGAAGGAAGGTTTAATCGACGACCTGAATAAAGCAATTGAGCGGGGGGATGAACCTTTAAAGATCATAAATGGACCATTGATGGATGGAATGAGTGAAGTGGGTCGACTGTTCAATGACAATCAACTGATTGTTGCTGAAGTGCTTCAAAGTGCCGAAGCAATGAAAGCGGCCGTTTCGCACCTTGAACCGCTCATGGAAAATTCGGAGGACCATGCGAAAAAAGGAAAAATCCTTTTGGCCACTGTTAAAGGGGATGTCCATGATATTGGCAAAAATCTCGTTGACATCATTCTTTCCAATAATGGCTATGAAGTCGTGGACCTTGGAATTAAAGTTGCACCACAGCAAATCATTGAGGAGGTCCGTAAACATGAACCTACTATTATCGGTTTGTCGGGCTTGCTAGTCAAATCAGCGCAGCAAATGATTTTAACTGCACAGGATTTAAAACAAGCTGGCATTGACACTCCGATTTTAGTGGGGGGCGCCGCGTTATCCCGTAAATTCACCGACTTCAAAATATCACCGGAATATGACGGTCCGGTTCTATATTCCAAGGATGCCATGGATGGTTTGGCTGTTACTAACATCTTGCATGACACGGATAAGAAATTGGTCTATTTAGAGGAATTGAAAAACAAACGGGAAAAGTCAAAAGCCAATGCCGCCATTGCCGCTTTAATCGAAAAACCGGAACGTAAGCCGACAAATGCTGTACCGTTAAGTAATGTCCCGGTTCAAAAACCTCGGGATGTCAAAAGGCATATCCTGAAAAAGTATCCACTAGAAGTCATCCAGCCATATATCAATAGGCAGATGTTAATTGGGCATCATCTAGGTTTAAAAGGGAAGGTAGCCGAATTATTGAAAGAGGGGAACGATAAAGCGATCCTACTGAACGATTTGATTGATGAGCTAATTGAATTCCTAAAGGATGAACCTGACTATGGTTTAAATGCCGTTTATCAATTTTTCCCCGCTCAAAGTGATGGAGACAAATTAGTGATTTACAATCCTGACAATCATCAGGAAATATTGGAAACTTTTGATTTTCCAAGGCAGGATACAAGTCCACACCTTTGTTTGGCGGATTTTGCGAAGCCTATCTCTTCTGGAGAAATGGATTATGTGGGCTTCTTCTTGGTTACAGCAGGAAGAGGAATTAGAAAATGGGCGGAAAGATTCAAGAAGGAGGGGGATTTCTTGAAAAACCATGCCCTACAATCTCTTGCCCTCGAAACCGCTGAAGGATTTGCAGAAAGAATTCACCAATTGATGCGTGACGATTTGGGAATTGGCGATTCCATTGAAATGACGATGAAAGAGAGATTTTCGGCCAAGTACACGGGACAAAGATTTTCTTTCGGTTATCCGGCATGCCCTAACCTGGAAGACCAGGAAAAACTTTTTCGTCTCCTTCATCCTCAAGATATAGGAGTGGAATTGACTGAAGGTTTCATGATGGAACCCGAGGCATCGGTCTCGGCTATAGTGTTTGCGCATCCTGAAGCGAGATACTTTAATGTAGACAGATGATTAAAAAAATAATAAGGCAGCGGTTTTTTAAATCGCTGTCTTATTGATTGTGGCAATCCATTCGAAGTGCTAATTCTACAATTTCATGTAGCTAAACCTTGATGTTGATTTCTGCGTACTCTATGTTTATAACCATTACGAAATGAATTTTTTGCATGAAACCCCTGCATTGGTACACCTTAATGGTAAAAAGAAGGGGGTATTTTTTCTATGAAGAGATTATTGAAATTAATCTTGATTGTATTAGGTTGTTCCATAATTTTGAGTGAAGGGCATCCAATTCAAGTACAAGCAGTGGTGCCTGAAGAAATGACACCATTCGTGAAAAGTAAAGAAAATCTGAAAATCGCCTATTTAACATTTGATGATGGTCCATCTACGAATACAATGGATATCCTGGACATCTTAGATCGTTATCAAATAAAAGCAACTTTTTTTGTCAAAGGGAATGAAGAGCCATATGCTAAAAGATGTTATGAAGAAATGATTTCCCGAGGCCATGAAGTCGCCTTACATTCCTATACACATGACTATTCCATCGTCTATCGCTCAACGAAAAGTTTTTTTCAAGATTTAAATCGTCTGGAAACGATGTTAGAAAAGGAATATGGAATAAAGAGCAAGATCGTCCGTCTCCCTGGTGGGTCTCGAAATAGACTTAGACAACAAGCGAGCACAAAACCAATAATAAACGGTATCCTCCAACAATTAACGGAAAAAGGATATATCTACACGGATTGGAATATCGACTCAACCGATGGAATTAGTCCTACGATAAGTGAACATCAAATCATCACTTCGATACAAAGAGGGCTGAATGATCAAAAACATGTTAATATCCTCCTACATGATATCAACAGTATGAAAAATACGGTCAAAGCGCTGCCAAAGATAATAGAAATCCTAAAAAAAGAAGGCTATATCTTTGATACCATAGATGAAACAACTCCAAAGGTTCAATTTAATTAGTGAAAGGAAGGCCCATCTATAGTAAATTAAGGTAAAAGGATTTGAATTTGATCACAGTTTGGAAAGGATTTAACGTTTTTATGATGCCTTCGTTGTTTTTATCACATGGAACACCATTACTGGCCTTGGAAGAAAACAGTTACACGGAGTTTTTAAAAGGTTATATAAAAGAAATCGAAAAGCCAACTGCAATTGTCATTCTTTCAGCCCATTGGGAAAGTAACGAACAGTTGGTATCAGCGGTTAAGAAGCATGAAGTCATTTATGATTACTTCGATTTGCCTGAAGAGATATTTCAGGTAACTTATCCTGCTTCGGGTAGCTTGGAACTGTCAGATAAAATATTGACCTTATTGTCACGAGTGGGTGTATGGGGGGAACTAGATGAAAGGCGCCCTCTCGATCATGGCGCTTGGGGACCTTTGCATCTCATGTACCCGAAAGCGGAAATACCAATCGTATCATTATCCATCAGCCCGGAACTCCCGTTTGAAAAACAGTATGAAATTGGAAAAATGCTAGGGGGACTCAAGAGGAATAACGTGCTTATCATTGGAAGCGGTGGGCTTGTACATAATTTTAACCAGGTTCAGCCAGAACTACTTGTTGCGGAAGGATGGGCCATCCGTTTTGAAAACTGGGTGGAAGAACAGATAATGAAATGGGATTTAGAAACATTGTTTAATTATGAACAAATGGGGCCGTATAGTTCAGAGGCGGTGCCTTCTAAAGGACACTTCATACCTTTAATCATTGCCATGGGAGCAGGGGATTCCAACAAAAGCCCGAAGTTCTTGCACCGTACTTTTCAGTATGGAAACTTAAGTTTGACAGCTTGGGAGTTTGCTTGATTGGAAGGGTTTTCAATGGGGCAAATTCTAAGTCGTATGAATTAATATACGAAAATAGAAAAATCTTTTTTTAGAAAAAAGAGGATTTAAAAAGATAAAAAGACTATTTAAGACGAAATAAGGCGAATTAAACAGAAAAATAGTTTGAAAAAGGGTGCATAAAGTAGTTTAACCTTTGGATATTTCGACAAAAACATGTTAATATAACATCTGAAAACGTTTTATCCTTTAAAATTTTATTATTCAATGACCAAGTTATTTATTATAAATTATCTATTTGGGGAAATGTTCGAAGAAAGAAATTTGGGGATGGATAAAACGAAATTATGAGAGAAATTTGGGGGTTTACAAAATGACCATCAAGGATGCTAAGGCTTACGACCCATGGAAATCTTTTTCTGGTCCAAACCTTGGATATGTCATGGAGCAATACGATTTATTTCAAGTTAATCCGGAGGAAGTTGATCCGGAACTGAAAAACTTTTTTGAGGTTTCAGGTCCTCCGTCATTTGACGTAGAAGCAGGAACTGTAATGGAAAGTGCACCACAGACTGGTGAAGTTCTTTCAATGAAGAAAATTATGTCTGCAGTAAAATTGGCAGAAAACATAAGAGCATATGGACACCTTGCTTCTAGCATTTATCCATTAGTAGAAGAAAAACCAGATACAGAACAAATTCATTTTGAAAAATATGGGTTGACGGTAGAGGATTTGAGAAAAATACCGGCTGATCTTATTTGTGCACAAGCTCCTGAAGATGTAAAAGATGGATACGAAGCTGTTCAATATCTTAAACAACTTTATACAAAAACTATAGCCTTTGGATTTCACCATGTAAATGACTTGGATGAAAAGCAATGGCTTACTGATATGGTCGAATCCGGCAATATGTTCCCAGTTGTTTCAAAAGAGAAAAAAGCGTTATTGTTAAAGCGTCTTAATGAAGTTGAAGGATTTGAAAAATTCCTACATCGTACATTTGTTGGACAAAAACGTTTCTCTATTGAAGGTTTAGATGCATTGGTTCCGGTATTAGATGAAATGATTTCACAGACTGTTCAAAATGGAACGAGCAATGTAAACATTGCAATGGCTCACCGTGGACGTCTAAATGTCCTAGCACATGTACTAGGAAAGCCCTATGAAGTGATTTTCTCGGAATTCCAACATTCACCTAATAAGGATTTAGTCCCATCAGAGGGTTCAACCGGCATTAATTACGGCTGGACAGGTGATGTGAAATACCATTTAGGTCTGGATAAACAGATTACAAAAGAAAATATACAAAAAGCAAGAATAACGCTTGCCAATAACCCAAGTCACTTGGAAGTCGTTGGTCCAATCGTGGAAGGTTACTCTCGTGCGGCTCAAGAAGACCGGACAGAAAAAGGCTTCCCGGTTCAAGATATCGCTAAATCACTAGCAATTCTTATTCATGGTGATGCTGCGTTCCCAGGTGAAGGCATTGTGCCTGAAACATTTAACTTAAGCCGCCTACGCGGGTACCAAGTTGGTGGAGCAATTCACATCATTGCAAATAACACGATTGGTTTCACTACCGAAAGTGAAGATTCACGTTCAACAAGATATGCAAGTGATCTAGCAAAAGGCTTTGAAGTGCCTATCGTTCACGTCAATGCTGATGATCCCGAAGCATGTATGGCTGCTGTTAATCTAGCTATCCAATATCGTGAAAAATACAAAAAAGATTTCTTAATCGATTTAATCGGTTACAGACGTTTCGGTCATAACGAAATGGATGAGCCATTGGTCACACAACCTGAAATGTACGCCTTGATTCATAAGCATCCGACGGTTAAAGAAATATACGGGAAACAACTAGTTGATTCAGGAGAGTTCACACAAGATGAAGTGAAAGAAATGGCTGTGCAAGTGGATACGAAACTTGCAGAAGCATATTCGAAAATCTCTGGTAACAAACCGGAAGCTTCTAAAGAAGTCAATCCTCCTGGCATCATTGAAAAAGGAATCCCTACTCTTGATACAGCGGTATCAACGGAAGAACTGATTTCAATCAATGAACAACTTGTTAAATGGCCTGAAGGATTTACCCCTAATAAAAAATTAGGCAAAATCTTATCCCGTCGTTTAGACTCGTTTGGTGATAACGGTAAAATTGACTGGGCACATGCTGAGACGCTAGCATTCGCAACCATTCTACATGATGGCACACCAATTCGTTTAACTGGTCAGGATTCTGAGCGTGGGACATTCGCTCAACGTAACATCATGCTTCATGACAGCGTAAACGGCAAAACATATTCACCACTTCATACGCTTGAAGACGCCAAAGCTTCATTCGCTGTTCATAACAGTCCGCTAACTGAAACGGCAGTACTTGCATATGAATATGGTTATAATGTATTTGCTCCAGAAACGCTTGTTCTATGGGAAGGTCAATTCGGTGACTTCGCCAACACAGCACAAGTGATCTTTGACCAATTTATCGCGGCGGGCCGTGCAAAATGGGGTCAAAAATCTGGACTAGTTATGTTGCTTCCACACGGATATGAAGGACAAGGACCGGAACATTCTAGTGCTCGTCTGGAACGATTCCTTCAATCGGCAGCTGAAAATAACTGGACAGTCGCTAACTTAAGTTCGGCAGCTCAGTATTTCCATATTCTTAGAAGACAAGCTAAGATTTTGGATCAAGAACAAGTTCGTCCGCTTGTCATCATGACACCGAAGAGTTTGCTTCGTAATCAAGTGATGGCTTCCACTCCTGAAGAATTTAGCAATGGAAGCTTTGAATCATTCATTGAAACTAAAACTCTAGGAACTAAACCTAAAGCAGTTGAGCGTATCGTGTTTGCTAGCGGTAAATTAGCTGTGGAACTACGTGATAAAGTAGCTTCAGAGCCAAACATGGATTGGTTGCAAATTATCAGTATTGAGGAGATTTATCCATTCCCGTTCACTGGCATACAAGAAGCAATGAAAAAATATACGAATCTTAAAGAAATCTACTGGGCTCAAGAAGAACCGAAAAACATGGGGGCATGGACATTTGTTGAACCTCGCTTGAATGCTGCTGCACCTGGAAACCTTTCTGTAACGTATATCGGCAGAAAACGTAGATCAAGCCCGGCTGAGGGAGATCCACTTGTCCATAAAAATGAACAACAACGGATTATGAGTCAAGCAATTACACGCAATAATGAGGGGGATAAATAAAATGGCTGAAGTAAAAGTGCCTGAATTAGCAGAATCAATTTCTGAGGGGTCTATTGCGCAATGGTTAAAACAACCTGGTGACCATGTTGAAAAGGGAGATTATGTCCTTGAACTGGAAACGGACAAAGTAAACGTTGAAATCATCTCTGATTACACAGGAACCCTTACTGAACTATTAGCAGAAGAGGGCGACACTGTTCAGGTTGGACAAACTATCGCAGTCGTAGACGAAAACGGTTCTGCAGCTTCAACACCTGCTAAAGAAGCACCGAAAGCTGAAGAAGTTAAAGAAGAACCAGCTAAAGTGGAACAGGCAGCTCCTGCAAAAGAAGCGCCAAAAGCAGAAACGAAAGAAGCGAAGTCTACTCAACAAGTTATTGCTTCACCAGCTGCAAGAAAATTAGCTCGTGAAAAAGGAATTGACTTGACTCAAGTACCAGTAGCTGACCCTCTTGGCCGTGTACGTGTACAAGATGTGGAAGCTGCAAGTAATGCTCCGGCAGCAGCACCAAAAGCTCCCGTGGCTACTAAACAAGCCGCTGCTCCTGTTGAAGTGAATGATGACCGTATTGAAGTTGTGAAAATGACACGCCGTCGTCAAACTATTGCAAAACGTTTAGTTCAAGTTCAGTCTGAAGCAGCGATGCTGACAACTTTCAATGAAGTCGATCTTTCAGCAGTTATGGAATTGCGTAGCCGTCATAAAGACTCTTTCGTTAAAGCTAATGATGTTAAACTTGGTTTCATGTCATTCTTTACAAAAGCGGTTATTGGCGCGTTGAAAAAGTATCCTTTATTGAATGCTGAAATCAAAGGCGATCATATTCTTAAAAAGAACTTCTATGATATCGGTGTAGCTGTATCCACTGATGAAGGCCTAGTAGTTCCAGTTGTAAGAGATGCCGACCGTAAGAGCTTTGCAGAAATTGAGCAAAATATTTCTGACTTAGCGGTTAAAGCACGTAACAATAAATTAGGGCTTTCAGATTTATCTGGTGGTACCTTCACTATTACAAATGGTGGTACATTCGGTTCCCTATTATCAACGCCAATCTTAAATGCTCCACAAGTTGGTATCCTAGGAATGCATACAATCAAGACTCGTCCGGTCGCTGTTGGAGATCAAATCGAAAACAGACCGATGATGTACCTTGCATTATCTTATGATCACCGTATCGTTGATGGAAAAGAAGCTGTTGGTTTCCTAGTGGCAATCAAAGAAATGCTAGAAGATCCGGAACAACTTTTATTACAAAACTAATAGCATAATATAAAAGAAACCTCTGTCATCAGTGAACTATACCCCGAATAATGGACACGATAAAAAAAGTCCCTTATTCGGGGTTTTTCTATGTCCTCATATTAAAACCCCGTTTATAATCAATTTA
>NZ_JBIWCW010000026.1:0-31596 GCF_044761665.1 Peribacillus sp. NPDC097295 | reverse complement strand
CTCTTCAGCGCCGATGGTAGTTGGGGGTTTCCCCCTGTGAGAGTAGGACGCCGCCAAGCCATTTGAAAGGTCAGCCATCGTGCTGGCCTTTTTTGCGTTTAGTGGAAGAAATGATAAAGTGTAGCAAAGAGTTACTACTATTTTTATAAAAGGAAGAGGGACTAAGATCATGTATCTTACTACTAGATAAACTGTTCATCCCCGCTGAAAGAATTTATAATTAGAAAAATAGGTGAAGCTGTTAGTAAGGTTACTACACAAAAGATGTCATCGAAAAAAAGTGAATGTAGGAAAGGAACGATTTCGTGAGTAAAAAGAGTAAGGAAAAGTTTGAAGTTAGAGAAGGCGAAAGCATTGATGATTGTCTAAATCGAATCAAGGCCGAGGGGTATTTTCCTGTCAGGAGAACGGAAGAACCGATTTTCGAAGAAAGAGTTACGAATGGGAAGGTCCATTATGAACCAATTAAAAGAAAAATTGTGTTCGAAGCGAAATTATTTGAGTAAAACACGAACGATTATTTAAATATATATATAAATATTCGATTTTACCTTGACAATAAAATTGTGTGACGGTAAGATGAAGGTATATTAATACATCTCATATAATCCTGGGGATATGGCCCAAAAGTTTCTACCTGATGACCGTAAATCATCGGACTATGAGAAAAGTAGCTGACTTAATTGGGAACTATCGAGGTCTTTTTTGAAGAGACTATTTTCCGGGCAGATTGCTTTCTCTATGAGGAAGATATCTGTCCGTTTTTTTATTTGTAAATAATTATCCCTGAGAGGTGTCCAGCTCATGCTTAAGGGAGGATCACTTATTTTGATTATGGGAGGGACAGAATTATGAAGACGCAAGTCGGGATCATTATGGGAAGTGTCTCAGATTGGGAAACGATGAAGTATGCTTGTGAATCATTAGAACAACTCGAAATCCCTTATGAAAAAAGAGTTATTTCCGCCCACCGTACGCCGGATTTATTGTTTGAATATGCAGAGAGTGCAAGAGAGCGTGATATTAAGGTGATTATCGCAGGGGCAGGTGGAGCTGCACATCTTCCGGGTATGACGGCAGCGAAAACGATTGTCCCGGTGATTGGAGTGCCAATTCAGTCTAAGGCATTAAACGGAATGGATTCCTTATTATCCATTGTCCAAATGCCAGGCGGGGTACCTGTGGCAACGGTAGCCATCGGCAAGGCAGGGGCAATTAACGCAGGATTGCTTGCGGCACAGATATTGGCTGCTTTTGATTCGGAAGTGGCTGAAAGATTAGAAGTTCTTCGAGAAGAAACTAGAGAAAAGGTGTTACTGAGCAGTGAACAACTTAAATAAAGTCATTTTACCGGGTCAGACAATTGGAATCATTGGTGGGGGACAGTTGGGCAGGATGATGGCCTTGTCGGCGAAGGCATCGGGTTTTATGGTAGCTGTTCTTGAGCCAACGACTAATGGTCCTTGTGCGCAAGTCGCGGATATAGAAATCAATGGGGCATATGATGATATAGAAGCATTGAAGAGATTGGCTGAAGTCAGTGATGTCATAACCTATGAATTTGAAAATATCAGTTCCAAGTCTCTCAATTGGTTGAAGCAGCATGCCTACCTTCCTCAAGGATCAGAGCTATTAAAACAAACCCAGGACCGGCTTACTGAAAAGAAAGTTATAGCAGGGGCTGGGGCAACTGTAGCTCCATACCGGGGAATACAGGAAATGTCGGAAATTTATCTACATATAGAAGAATTAGGGTATCCGAGTGTGTTAAAAACGACGCGTGGCGGTTATGATGGAAAAGGGCAGTTAGTCATTAGAGAAGAGGCCGATATTAAAAAGGCGGAATCCCTGCTCCAAACAGGTATATGTGTGCTAGAAGCCTGGATTCCTTTCGTTAAGGAAGTCTCGGTTGTCGTGACGCGTAAAACAAATGGTGAAACAAGTCATTTTCCGGTTGCTGAAAATATCCATGTTGAAAATATCTTGCATAAAAGCATTGTTCCTGCTCGCATCAGTCAGCAAGCCGAAGAGAAAGCCATTCAAGAGGCCCGACAGCTTGCAGAAAAACTTGATCTGGTCGGTACATTGGCAGTGGAGATGTTTTTAACAGCGAAGGATGAAATCATCATTAATGAGCTTGCACCAAGGCCACACAACTCAGGACATTACACAATGGAGGCATGTGAGACCTCTCAGTTTGAACAGCATATCCGTGCTGTCTGCAATTGGCCCCTCGGCAATACTTCCTTGTTAAAACCGGTTGTCATGGTCAATGTCCTTGGTGAACATTTGGAACCATTACTTGAGGAAATTCCGGTTCTTAAGGATTGGAAGATTCATCTTTATGGTAAAAAAGAGGCGAAGGTAAAACGGAAAATGGGGCATATCAATATTTTACGTCCAACACTCGAGGAAGCTCTTTTAGAAAGTGATCGAAGCAAAATATGGAATCAACAGGTTGAAACGGAGGAAGTAAAATGATTGAACGTTATACCCGCCCTGAAATGGGTAACATTTGGACAGAAAAAAACCGCTTTAATGCGTGGTTGGAAGTTGAAATCCTTGCATGTGAAGCATGGTCAGAACTTGGAGTCATTCCGAAAGAAGATGTGAAACTTCTTCGTGAAAATGCGACGTTTGATGTAGAGCGCATCAATGAAATAGAAAAAGACACTCGTCATGATGTGGTGGCCTTTACCCGTGCGGTTTCCGAAACATTAGGCGAAGAACGTAAATGGGTACATTACGGATTGACTTCAACAGATGTAGTCGATACAGCCCTTTCTTACGTGATTAAACAAGCGAATGAAATCCTATCCAAGGATTTAAATAATTTCGTTGAAATCTTGAAAAACAAAGCGAAAGAACATAAATATACCGTGCAAATGGGACGGACACATGGTGTGCATGCGGAACCGACTACTTTCGGTTTGAAGCTTGCCCTATGGTATCAAGAAATGAAACGGAACGTGGAACGTTTTGACGCTGCTCGAAAAAACATCGAGGTAGGTAAAATATCCGGTGCTGTTGGTACATACGCGAACATCGACCCATTCGTTGAACAATTCGTCTGCGAAAAACTGGGCTTGGAAGCAGCTCCCATTTCAACTCAAACATTGCAACGTGATCGCCATGCACACTATATGAGCACATTGGCTTTAATTGCAACTTCCATCGAAAAATTCGCTGTGGAAATCAGAGGATTACAAAAAAGCGAAACGCGCGAAGTGGAAGAATTCTTTGCAAAAGGACAAAAAGGATCATCGGCAATGCCTCATAAACGGAATCCAATCGGTTCTGAGAACATGACAGGAATGGCCCGGGTCATCCGTGGATACATGACGACCGCATATGAGAATGTGGCATTATGGCACGAACGTGATATCTCCCACTCTTCTGCTGAACGAATCATCTTGCCGGATGCAACGATTGCTTTGAACTATATGTTGAATCGCTTCAGTAACATTGTGAAAAACCTTACCGTTTATCCTGAGAACATGAAGCGCAACATGGATCGTACACTTGGGTTAATATTCTCTCAACGCGTGCTGCTTGCCCTTATTGATAAAGGCCTTGTCCGCGAAGAAGCATATGATACGGTTCAGCCACATGCGATGGATGCCTGGGAGCAACAAGTCCCATTCAGGAGCCTGATTGATAAGGATGATAAAATCACAAGTTTACTTACTAAAGAAGAACTTGATGACTGTTTCGACCCAACTCATCATTTGAAAAACGTAGATGTGATTTTTGACCGCCTAGGCTTATAAAACAAGGTGGTAAACGTGAATCCCTGCCTGGGTGAAGCGTTTGCTCCTTGTCTATAGATATAATAAAAGTTCATAATATTCACAATTCGGAGGTCTTAACAGATGGAAAAGCGAGAATTGCTGTATGAAGGGAAAGCGAAACAGATTTATGCAACGGACAACAGTGAAATAGTTTGGGTGGAATACAAAGATTCAGCAACGGCATTCAATGGCGAGAAGAAGTCGGAGATCGCTGGTAAAGGCCAGTTGAATAATCAAATTACTAGCTTACTATTTTCAAAGCTTGCCGAAGAAAACATTCCCTCTCATTTTATCAAAAAGCTGTCCGAGCGGGAGCAACTGGTTAAAAAAGTCTCCATTATTCCTCTTGAAGTGGTCGTTAGAAACACGGCTGCCGGTAGTTTTTCTAAACGCACCGGCATAGAAGAAGGCCATCCGCTAAAGAAAACGCTCGTTGAATTTTATTATAAAGACGATGCACTCGGCGATCCCCTGTTAACAGAAGACCATATTGAAGAATTGGAACTGGCCAGCAAGGAAGATGTAGCAATTTTAAAAGAAAAGGCACGTGAAATCAGTACGATTTTATCAACCATCTTCAAAGAGATGGGCATCAACCTGATTGATTTCAAATTGGAATTTGGTAAGACATCTGATGGGGAAATCCTATTGGCTGATGAAATTTCGCCAGATACTTGTCGCCTCTGGGATGCAGTAACAAATGAAAAACTGGACAAGGATGTATTCCGCCGTGATTTAGGGAGTTTAACAGATGCATATGGAAAAATTCTAGCAAAGTTGGAGGGCATTCAACATGTATAAGGTTAAGGTATATATCACACTACGAGAAAGTGTACTGGATCCACAGGGGACAGCGGTTCAACAATCCCTTCATAGTTTGACATATAACGAAGTAAGCGATGTGCGTGTCGGGAAATACATTGAACTGACGATTGAAGACACCGAACGTGATTTAGATCAGCTGGTGAAGGAAATGTGTGAAAAACTATTAGCCAATACAGTTATTGAAGCGTACCGTTATGACGTGGAGGAGGTTGTTACCCAATGAAATTTGCTGTCATCGTTTTCCCTGGCTCCAATTGTGATGTCGATATGTATCATGCGATACAGGATGCGCTTGGGGAGGAAGTGGAGTATGTATGGCATTCCACGGATAATCTAGACAAATTTGATGGGATCCTGCTTCCAGGCGGATTCTCTTATGGCGACTATCTGCGTTCAGGAGCGATTGCCCGTTTTTCCAATGTGATGGCAGAAGTCGTAAAAGCGGCTCAAGCAGGAAAGCCGGTTCTTGGCGTCTGCAATGGTTTTCAAATTTTGCTTGAAGCAGGGCTGTTACCGGGAGCGATGCGACGTAATGATGGTCTGAAATTCATCTGTCGTAACGTAGAGCTGAAAGTTGAAAATAATGATTCAATGTTTACAACGGGTTATTCATTATACGAATCAATCACCATTCCAGTGGCCCATGGTGAGGGCAACTATTATTGTGATGAAGAAACATTGGCAGAATTGAAACAAAACAACCGCATTCTGTTCACTTATCAAGGTGAAAACCCTAATGGTAGCCTTGAACAAATTGCCGGAATCACCAATGCACAAGGCAATGTCCTCGGAATGATGCCTCATCCCGAACGTGCTGTTGACTCACTGCTTGGCAGTAAAGACGGCTTAAAGATTCTTCAATCCATCGTGAAAAACTGGAGGGAATCACATGTTGTTACAGCTTGAACCAAGTCCGGATAAAATTAAATCGGAGCGTTTATACGCAAGTATGGGGCTATCCGATGAAGAATTCGCCATGGTGGAGAAAATCTTAGGCAGACTGCCGAATTATACGGAAACGGGTTTGTTTTCCGTCATGTGGTCAGAGCATTGTTCCTACAAAAATTCAAAACCCATCTTAAGAAAATTCCCGATTACGGGGGAAAAAGTATTACAAGGTCCTGGTGAAGGCGCAGGAATTGTTGATATCGGTGATAATCAGGCCGTCGTTTTCAAGATTGAAAGCCATAACCATCCATCGGCCATCGAGCCATATCAAGGAGCAGCTACAGGCGTTGGCGGCATTATCCGTGATGTCTTCTCCATGGGAGCCAGACCTATCGCCATGTTAAATTCGCTGCGCTTTGGTGAATTGGATAACGAACGCGTGAAATATTTATTCAAAGAAGTGGTTGCAGGGATTGCTGGATATGGGAACTGCATAGGGATTCCCACTGTCGGCGGTGAAATTCAATTCGATCCTTCCTACGAGGGAAATCCGTTAGTCAATGCCATGTGCGTCGGGTTAATTGATCATAAGGACATCAAGAAAGGCCAAGCTCATGGTGTCGGGAATACGGTCATGTACGTGGGTGCCAAAACTGGCCGTGATGGTATCCATGGAGCTACATTTGCATCGGAAGAACTTTCAGAGTCTTCAGAAGAGAAAAGACCAGCCGTGCAAGTTGGCGATCCATTCATGGAGAAATTACTGTTAGAAGCTTGCCTTGAACTCATCCATAATGATGCGCTTGTCGGCATTCAGGATATGGGCGCAGCGGGGCTTACCAGCTCATCAGCTGAGATGGCGAGTAAAGCTGGATCAGGGATTAAAATGAACCTTGATTTAGTGCCGCAACGTGAAACGGGCATGACTGCGTATGAAATGATGCTGTCTGAATCACAAGAGCGGATGTTAATCGTCGTTACCAAAGGACGGGAACAGGAAATCGTTGATTTGTTTACGAAGTATGACCTGGAAGCAGTTGCTGTTGGTGAAGTAACGGATGATAAAAACTTAACGCTTTCTCATCAAGGTGAAATCGTTGCGGAAGTTCCGGTTGATGCATTGGCTGAAGAAGCACCGATCTATCACAAGCCATCTGCTGAACCACAGTATTTCCGTGACTTCCAAAGCATGACGGCTAAAGTGCCGGTTATCAAGGATTATAAGGGTACTCTTATAGCGTTATTACAACAGCCGACCATTTCTAGTAAGGAATGGGTATACGACCAATATGATTATATGGTTCGTACGAATACAGTGGTATCACCTGGTTCGGACGCTGCAGTCGTACGTGTGCGAGGAACGAATAAGGCTCTTGCAATGACAACGGATTGTAACTCCCGCTATATTTACCTCGACCCCGAGACAGGCGGTAAGATTGCTGTAGCTGAGGCGGCCCGTAACATTGTCTGTTCGGGTGGCGAACCTTTGGCGATTACAGATTGCTTGAACTTCGGAAATCCAGAAAAACCAGAAATATTTTGGCAACTGGAAAAAGCGGCTGATGGTATGAGTGAAGCGTGTCGCAGTTTAAGTACGCCTGTCATTGGCGGAAACGTGTCCCTTTACAATGAGACGAATGGTGAAGCCATTTATCCAACACCTGTGGTGGGGATGGTCGGTCTGGTACATGATCTTCAACATATCACAACTCAGACGTTCAAGAATAAAGCTGACTTGATATATTTGGTCGGTGAAGCAAAAGGGGAATTTGGGGGCAGTGAACTTCAAAAGATGATAGAAGGGAAAATCTTTGGTCCGGCGCCGGCTTTGGATTTAATTGTTGAACAAAAACGCCAAGCTCAAATTCTTGAAGCCATTCAGGCAGGGCATGTCACCTCCGCACATGATCTTTCAGAGGGCGGTTTGGCTGTTGCCTTAGCCGAGTCTCTATTTGGTACAAAAACCCTTGGAGCAAAAGTCCAACTTTCTGGAGACCTGGTTTCCGAATTGTTCTGTGAAACGCAATCACGGTTCTTGCTATCTGTAAGTCCTGAAAACCAGGCAGCATTTGAGTCGATTGTTGATGAAGCATCCCATATCGGAGAAGTATCAGGTGATGCAAGATTAGTCGTGACGGATGACGGCAATAACTTGGTCTTTGAAGCGAATGTTGAAGAATTACAATCAGCTTGGAAAGGGGCCATTCCATGCTTGCTGAAATAAGAAGCCTTAACGAGGAATGCGGCGTAGTCGGAGTTTGGGGACATCAGGACGCAGCACAACTTGCCTATTACGGATTGCATAGCTTACAGCATCGGGGACAAGAGGGAGCAGGCATCGTTGTGACGGACGGCATACAAATGTCCATCACGAAAGGGGAAGGTCTTGTAACGGAGATCTTCACGGCAGAAAAAATGCAGGCACTCTCCGGTACTGGGAAATCAGCAATAGGTCATGTCCGGTATACGACAGCAGGCGGCGGTGGCTATCAAAACGTCCAGCCTTTTTTGTTCAATTCACATACTGGGGGGCTGGCCCTTGCCCATAATGGGAATATCGTCAATGCGAGTCAGTTAAAAGCACAGTTAGAGGGGCAAGGGAGCATATTCCAAACGACGTCGGATACGGAAGTCCTTGCACATTTGATCAAACGCTCCGGCTATTCGGAAATTAGGGACTCTGTTAAAAATAGCTTAAGCATGCTAAAGGGAGCCTATGCCTTTGTTATCATGACGGAAAATCAAATGATCTTAGCTCGTGATCCACATGGCTTCCGCCCTCTTTCCTTAGGAAAGGTAGGCGACGCATATTTTGCTGCTTCTGAAACATGCGCCCTCGATATCGTTGGGGCCGAATTCATCCGTGATATCGAACCGGGTGAGCTTGTCGTCATCAATAATGAGGGAATCCATTCAGAATACTTTTCCCTTTCTAGTCAACAGGCCATGTGCACGATGGAATATGTGTATTTTTCCCGACCGGATAGCAATATTGATGGAATCAATGTACATACGGCCAGGAAAAATCTTGGTAAGCAAATGGCACTTGAAGCGAAAATCGATGCGGATGTAGTCACAGGTGTTCCTGACTCAAGCATTTCGGCGGCCATTGGGTATGCCGAAGCGGCAGGTATTCCTTATGAACTGGGCTTAATAAAGAACCGCTATGTCGGACGGACATTTATTCAACCGTCACAAAGCCTTCGCGAACAAGGAGTGAAGATGAAGCTATCGCCGGTAAGAGGAGTTGTCGAAGGAAAGCGTGTGATCATGGTGGATGATTCCATCGTCCGTGGTACGACTAGCAGAAGGATTGTCCGCATGCTGAAAGATGCAGGTGCAAAAGAGGTTCATGTCGTTATCAGTTCGCCACCTATTAAAAACCCTTGTTTTTACGGAATTGATACATCGAAAAAGGATGAACTGATTGCCAGCTCCAAATCCGTGGAGGAAATCCGGGAGATCATTGAAGCCGATTCGCTTACTTTTTTAAGCGTTGAAGGGATGGTCGAAGCGATTGGGCGTCCGTTTGCTGGTGAAACACGTGGTTCATGCCTAGCTTGTTTCACAGGGAATTATCCAACGGAAATTTTCGATTACGAACGAGAAAAAACTAAATGCTGATAGCGTTTAAAATAATGAGTGGTTTTCAAAGGGGGATTTCAAATGGCTAATGCATATAAGCAGGCTGGTGTCGATATCGAAGCGGGTTACGAAGCGGTAAATCGGATGAAGAGACATGTAAAGCGTACATTCCGTCCTGAAGTAATGAACGGACTCGGTGGCTTCGGAGGCATGTTCGATTTGTCCTCGTTACACCTTAAAGAGCCTGTCCTCATTTCAGGAACGGATGGAGTCGGTACAAAGCTTTTACTCGCATTCATGATGGATAAACATGATACAATTGGAATAGATTGTGTAGCGATGTGCGTCAATGATGTGGTCGTGCAGGGAGCTGCGCCTTTATACTTTTTAGATTATATAGCGTGCGGTAAAGCCGATCCCGAGCGAATTGAAATGATTGTCAAAGGGATTGCGGACGGATGCGAGCAAGCAGGCTGTGCTTTAATTGGTGGTGAAACAGCGGAAATGCCAGGTATGTACGAAATCGGGGAATATGACGTGGCAGGTTTCACTGTCGGAGCGGTTGAAAAATCAAGCTTAATTACGGGTGAAGCCATTTCAAGTGGTGATGTTATCATCGGTCTTGCTTCAAGTGGTATCCACAGCAATGGATATTCACTTGTCCGTAAAGTCCTTCTTGAAGATGCAGGAATGGACCTACATGAATTCGTGCCGGAGCTCGGCTGCAAATTGGGTGAAGAATTGTTGAAACCTACAAAAATCTATGTCCAGTCTATATTGTCGACACTTGAAAAGTTTGAAGTGAAGGGACTGGCACATATTACAGGTGGCGGGTTCATCGAAAATATCCCGCGGATCCTTCCGGAAAACTGCGGTGCTGAAATTGAGTTGGGCAGCTGGACGATTCCAACTGTATTTTCTTACCTTGAGGAAAAGGGAAATCTGGTTCAGGAAGAGATGTTCAATATATTCAATATGGGCATCGGGATGACGGCCATCGTGAAAGATTCGGACGCTCCTGAGGTCATTGCCCATCTTCAGTCATGTGGTGAACAGGCTTCTGTCATTGGAACGATTGTTGAGGGAGTAGGAGTTTCATTTAAATGATGAAGCGCCTTGCTGTCTTTGCATCGGGTAATGGAAGCAATTTTCAAGCAATCGCTGACGCAATTAAAGAAGGAAATCTAGAAGCGGAGATTCGCCTTGTTGTGTGTGACCGAGAAGAGGCATACGTAATGGAGAGGGCTAAATTGGCTAACATTCCAGTATTCTTATTTTCTTCCAAGAAGTACGTAAATAAGGCGGCATATGAACGGGAAATAGTAGATGAACTTCAAACCCATAAAGTCGAATTCATTGTTCTTGCTGGATATATGCGGCTAATAGGTCCGACTATTTTGGGGATGTATTCACATAGAATTGTGAATATTCACCCTTCACTTTTACCTGCCTTTCCAGGTAAGGATGCAATAGGGCAAGCTTTAAAAGATGAAGTGAAGGAAACCGGGGTCACGATTCATTATGTCGATGAGGGAATGGATACAGGACCGATAATTGTCCAAAAGGCGGTACCGGTCCTTGCAGGAGATACGAAAGATATCCTTCAAGAAAGAATTCAGGAAACGGAACATGATCTGTATCCGAGAATTTTGCAACAGCTATGCCAAGAGAGACAACATACATAAATGGAGGGAACACCATACCATGAAGAAACGTGCGTTAATTAGTGTATCGGATAAAACAGGCATCGTAGAATTTGCAAAAGGGCTGAAAGAAGCCGGATTTGAAATCATTTCTACAGGCGGTACGAGTAGAACGTTACAGGATAATGGCGTGGATGTTATCGGTATCAGTGAAGTCACTGGTTTTCCGGAAATATTGGACGGACGCGTAAAGACGCTTCATCCGAATGTCCATGCAGCAGTTTTAGCTAAACATGGGGATGAAGGGCATAAGGCCCAGCTAGCAGAGCATCATATTGAACCGATCCAATTGGTCTGTGTGAACCTTTATCCTTTTCAATCAACGATATCGAAGCCGAATGTATCAGTGGAGGATGCGATTGAAAACATCGATATCGGGGGACCAACCATGCTTCGTTCTTCTGCGAAAAACCATGAGTATGTGACGGTTGTCGTGGATAGCGAGGATTATCCAACGGTATTGGCTGAACTGAAAGAAAATGGCGGTGTTTCTAAAACGACGAATCGTCGTCTGGCGGCTAAAGTCTTCCGTCATACAGCGGCGTACGATGCAGTGATATCGGAATATATGACGGATCTTGCTGAAGAAGAAAATCCAGAATCGCTAACTGTTACTTATGAATTGAAACAGTCGCTTCGTTATGGGGAAAATCCTCATCAAAAAGCAGCGTTCTTTAAAAAACCGCTTGGATCTATCTTCTCGATTGCGGAAGCAAAACAACTGCACGGAAAAGAGCTTTCATACAATAACATCAATGATGCAGATGCAGCCCTTCAAATCGTCAAGGAATTCAATGAGCCAGCAGCTGTGGCCGTGAAACATATGAACCCTTGTGGAGTCGGAGTAGGTGCAACGATTTTAGAAGCATTTGATAAAGCGTATGAAGCGGATTCCACTTCCATATTCGGAGGCATCATCGCCTTGAATCGTGAAGTAGATAAAGCGACTGCGGAGAAACTTCACGAAATTTTCCTTGAAATCATCATCGCTCCTGGATTCTCTAAGGAAGCATTGGATGTATTGACAAGTAAGAAGAATCTTCGTCTATTAACGGTTGATTTCCAGGCTGCTAAAAAACCGGAACGTAAATTGACTTCAATTGAAGGCGGTTTACTCGTGCAAGAACGTGATGCTTTCGGGTTGAAGGATGCGGAATTAAAAGTGGCAACAAAACGCGAACCAACCGCTGAAGAGTGGAAAGCTCTCGAACTTGGCTGGAAAATCGTCAAACATGTCAAATCAAATGCGATCGTTGTTTGTGATGACCAAATGACATTAGGCGTGGGTGCTGGACAAATGAACCGTGTCGGAGCGGCAAAAATAGCACTAGAACAAGCTGGTAAAAGAGTTGCTGGAAGTGCCTTGGCATCGGATGCCTTCTTCCCGATGGACGATACCGTGGAGGCCGCGGCAAAAGCAGGCGTTACGGCGATCATCCAGCCAGGTGGATCGAAGAAAGACCAAGATTCAATTGATAAAGCCGATGAATATGGAATAGCAATGGTACTCACAGGAGTTCGCCACTTTAAACATTAATCGAAGATGAGGTGCGGTAATGAATGTACTAGTGATCGGCCGGGGCGGCAGGGAGCATGCTATCGCCCGTAAATTGTATGAAAGCGAACGGGTTGAAAAGGTTTTCGCGGCACCAGGGAATCCCGGCATGACCGATGTTGCCGAACTTGTATCAATCGAAGAAACCAATCATGAGGATTTGGTAGCTTTCGCAAAAGAAAAGGCGATTGGATTGACGGTGATAGGGCCGGAAACGCCGTTACTAAATGGATTGGCGGATGAATTTGCTAAAGAGGATCTACAGGTATTCGGACCAAACAGTCGGGCTGCAGTCATCGAGGGCAGTAAATCCTTCGCGAAAGATTTGATGAAAAACTATAGCATTCCGACAGCGGAATATGAGACATTTTCCGATTATGAATGTGCTAAGGCTTATATTGAGAAAATGGGTGCGCCTATTGTCATCAAAGCTGATGGGTTGGCTGCGGGCAAAGGTGTGGTAGTGGCCATGACGAAGCAGGAGGCATTGGATGCCATTCATGACATGCTTGTCGGTGCTAAGTTCGGGGAAGCGTCGGCCAAGGTCGTCATCGAGGAGTACTTGGACGGCGAGGAGTTTTCATTGATGGCCTTTGTGAATGGAGACAAAGTGTATCCAATGGTCATCGCCCAGGATCATAAACGTGTCTTTGATGGCGATAAAGGCCCCAATACAGGCGGGATGGGTGCCTACTCCCCTGTTCCTCAAATTTCAGACGCCATGGTTCAAACAGCGGTTGAAACCATCCTGAAACCGACTGTCCATGCGATGATTTCAGAAAATCGCCAGTTTACAGGCATATTATATGCCGGATTAATTGCGACTGAAAAAGGTACAAAAGTGATTGAATTCAACGCCAGGTTTGGAGACCCGGAAACTCAAGTGGTATTGCCACGCTTGAAAACCGATTTCTTAGATACGCTTGAGGCAGTCCTAGCGGGTGACGATTTAAATCTAGAATGGCATGATGAAGCCGTCCTCGGGGTAGTAGTGGCCGCGGAAGGCTATCCCGGAGTATATAAAAAGGGTGCTGAGATTAAGGGGTTGGAGGGAATTCAACCTGATACCCATATTTACCATGCCGGGACAGCAAAAGACAGCGGGGGAGCTTTAGTTACCGATGGAGGCCGGGTATTGCTTGTGGCAGCGAAAGGGACCGATCTTGCCTCTGCCCAGAGGCAAGTATATAAAGAGCTAGGACATATTGAAAAGAAAGACCTGTTTTGGCGTGCGGATATCGGATATCGTGCCGTCGATTAAGTTTCATGACCATGAAAAAAAGCTGACTCAAATAACGAGTCAGCTTCTTTTTAAATGGATATCAATAAGTATCAGGGAATTCATCCTTGTGTTCCTTTTCCTTCATCATCGATTGCCCATTTTCCATCACATCGACAACGGGACAGTAACGCAATATACCTTCACCTATTTTCATGGCAGAGAGTATGACAACCATTAAGTAAGATTGATTTTTCCATGGTTTTTTAACCATTTTCGCTGTTGCCCAAGTAAGAAAAGTAAAACCGCAGGTAATTCGCATAAGAGCGTTGATTATACTAATATTTTGTTTGAATTTCATAATAAGTTCATCCTTTCACAAAAATTTCATAGTATTCTGCTTAACTTTACTGTGTTAATGAAATAAATATGTTACTATAAGATAAAATTGGATTGAAATGGGATTCTCAATCCTTTGTTCTACAATTTATGGAGGAATGTATATGCTGGAACAACGATATAGATGGAAAAACAAGCATCTTCGAGAACATATTGATGTGCTGGATGGAAAGAGATCTCCACACATCCTTTTGAAAGATGCGACTTATTTAAACCAAGCTTTACGAAAATGGGTGAAAGCGAATATATGGATTTATGATGACCGTATTATCTATGTGGGTAAAAACCTCCCTGAAAATATAGACCGCTGTGAAATGGTTGACTGTTCAGATCAGTACCTGGTCCCGGGATATATTGAGCCGCATTCACATCCTTCTCAATTATATAATCCCCTGTCTTTCTCACGCTATGCATCCCATTTTGGGACAACGACGCTTATCAATGATAACTTGCCATTCCTTTTGCAATTAGAAAAAAAGAAAGCGTTTTCTCTTTTGAAGGAACTTCGTAATATTCCTGTTACGATGTACTGGTGGAGTCGATTTGATGGGCAAACCGAACTCATTGATGAGGATAACGTATTTTCTCATGGTGCCGTTAAATCCTGGCTTGAACATGATGCTGTTTTACAAGGCGGTGAATTAACAGGATGGCCAAAGCTACTTGATGGAGACGATATGATGCTGCATTGGATTCAGGAAGCCAAGCGGATGAGGAAGAAGATAGAAGGACACTTCCCAGGAGCTTCGGAGAAAACGCTTGCTAAAATGACGCTGTTTGGAGCGGACTGTGATCATGAAGCGATGACGGGTGAGGAAGTTATGTCACGATTGCTTCAGGGATATTTTGTTTCTTTAAGACACTCTTCCATCCGTCGGGATCTCCCTAAAATGCTAAAAGAAATTCACGAACTGGGTATCGATCAATATGATAAGTTCTTTTATACGACGGATGGTTCCCCTCCATCTTTTTATGAAAATGGATTTATAGATTGCTTGATTAAAATAGCAATCGAACATGGTGTTCCTGTCATTGACGCCTATAATATGGCAACTATAAATATTGCCCGCTATTATAATATCGAATATCTACATGGCAATATTGCAACGGGCAGGGTCGCCAATATCAATTTTCTGGCGGATATCGAGCAGCCCGCCCCGGTTTCTGTCATGGCCAAGGGGAAATGGGTTAAGCGAGATGGTGAAATCATTCCGGATCCACAGAAAATCAACTGGAGCGATTTCGATTTTAAACCGCTGGAAATGGACTGGGATCTTAGTTTAAAGGAAGACTTCGAATTTTCGATGCCATTTGGGATAGAACTGGTCAATAATGTAATTACCAAACCCTATTCTCTTTCTAATGATGTGGGATATGAAGAACTCAATTTTCAAGATGATGAATGTTTCTTCATGCTCCTGGATAAGGAAGGAAAATGGCGCATCAATACGATACTGAAAGGTTTCGCTGATAAATTATGTGGCTTTGCAGCTTCCTATACGAATACTGGGGACATTATCTTGATTGGAAAACGAAAGAAGGACATGCATCTGGCTTTTAACCGCTTGAAGGAAATTGGAGGCGGGATTGTTTTGACAGAGCAGGGAGAGGTGATTCATGAAGTTCCATTGACGTTAAAAGGCGTCATGTCCACTAGGGAACTTCCTGAATTGATTATAGAAGAAAATGAATTGAAAAAGTTGTTGCGTGAACGGGGCTATCGCTTCGATGACCCGGTTTATACCCTGTCCTTTTTTTCTACGACGCATCTGCCATATATCAGGCTTACCCAGCGCGGGGTATATGATGTAATGAATAAAACTATACTCTTCCCTACTATAATGCGTTAAAATATAAAAGAACGCAGCAAACGACACGGTTGAGTAAACAGGAGTGTGAAATGATGTTTACGAAGAAGTTTCTTTTCATCATTATAGCGATTTTACTTTTAGCAGGCTGTTCAACAAAAGATAAGACAGAAGACAAGCAAGATGACGAAACGGTCATGAAAAATACAGATGCATCTTCTGAAGTTTTCCCGCTAACGGGAACAAGTACAAAGGAAGATAATGCACGAAGAGCTGTAGCGGTGATGATTAATAATCACCCGCAGGCGCGCCCACAATCGGGTCTTTCCGAAGCGGACATCGTTTATGAATTGCTGGCAGAAGGGGACATTACAAGGTTGTTAGCCGTTTTCCAGAGTGAAACGCCAGATCAAATCGGTCCGGTTCGAAGTGCGAGGGATTATTATATCGAGTTGGCCAAAGGTTTGGATTGTCTCTATGTCTGCCATGGTAATAGTCCAGAGGCGAAAACGATGCTCGACAAGGGATATATTGATAACTTGAATGGCTTATATTATGATGGTACTCTATTTCAGCGGACTTCAGATCGAAAGGCCCCACATAATTCCTACACCTCTTTCGATAGTATTGAAAAGGGTGCAGAGGAAAAAGGCTACGATATGACAGGTGCCCCTGAACCGTTTACATTCTTGACGGAGGAAGAGGAAAAAGCTTTGCAAGGAGAGCCTGTATCGAAAATAGAGGTAATCTATGGAGGGTCCTCGTCCAATGTTCAATATGAATATGAAAAAACAGAAGAGAAATACACACGCTATTCAGATGGTGAGCAGACCGTTGAGAATCAATCAGAGAAACCGGTCCTGCTAGATAATATATTTATCATTGAGGCAGCTCATCAGGTGGTTGACAATAAAGGACGTCGAAAGATCGAATTGAAAAGTGGCGGAAAAGGTTACCTACTTCAAAAAGGAAAAATCAATGAAGTGGATTGGGTTAATAAAGATGAACGGATTATACCCGTGAAAAATGGGAAAGAAGTAGGGTTTGTGACAGGGAAGACCTGGGTCAATATTATTCCGGACGAACCAGGTTTAGATAAAAACGTGTCATTTAGCCAGGAAAATTAAGGGGGAGCATGTATGCAAATTGATAAGTTAAGAGGGAAAGCGACAGACCAATTGTTTAAGTCAATCCTTTCCTTGCGCGATTTAGACGAGTGTTATCGTTTTTTTGATGATTTATGCACCGTCAATGAAATTTCATCATTGGCACAACGTCTTGAAGTGGCCCGCATGCTTGAAGAAGGTAAAACTTATCATAAGATCGAAACGGAAACGGGAGCTAGCACGGCTACGATTTCCAGGGTCAAGCGCTGCTTGAACTATGGAAATGACGCCTATTCAATGGCCATTAATCGCATTAAAGAAGACGTAGAAGAAACAACCGAAACATAATGGGAATGAAGTTTTATTATAGGATAAATTGAAAAAGCCGAGGAACTCGTTTTCTTGGTTTTTTATTTTGAGTTTATCCGGGTAAGTGGTAGTTTTATAATGAGGGTTACCATGATATAGCCAATTTTAGATTCACAGGTTTTTTTCTGGTAAACTTTTTATCGGCACTTCTCTTTTTTTATAAAAAATCTTAATGCTATAATGGTGTAATGGGAAGTGTGAATGGAGGATTATTATGTATGATTTTCGCGAGTGGAAACATGTTTTCAAACTCGATCCAAATAAAGAAATAAGCGATGAAGCATTGGAAAGAATCTGTGAATCTGGAACAGATGCCATTATGGTAGGCGGCACGGACGGAGTCACGCTTGAGAATGTGCTTCATTTAATGGCAAGGGTACGGCGCTATACTGTTCCATGCGTGATGGAGATTTCATCTGTGGAAACGGTGACGCCTGGGTTCGACTTATATTTCATCCCGAGTGTATTGAATAGTACCGAACCGGATTGGATGATGAAATTGCATCAACAGGCGGTCAAGGAATTTGGGTATCTAATGAATTGGGACGAAATCTTCGTGGAGGGATATTGTATCCTCAACCCTGATTGCAAGGTAGCTCAATTGACGAAGGCCAACACTTCTTTGGACAGTGATGATGTGGGTGCCTATGCGATGATGGCCGAAAAGATGTTCAACCTGCCTATTTTTTATCTGGAATATAGCGGCATGTATGGGGACGTCCGGATGTTAGAAGCAGCTAAAGAGAGCATGGAAAATACCGTGCTATTCTATGGAGGCGGCATTAAATCCGTTGAGCAGGCCACAGAAATGGCTGAGTTTGCGGACGTAATCGTGGTTGGAAATATAATATATGAAGACTTAAAGGCGGCCCTTGAAACGGTTGCTGCTGTTAAATAAATAAAAATCATACGATAAAATAAAATGTTGTATAATAAAAGAACAAACGTTCGTACAGGCGGTGTAATGATGCAATATTTAGCGGAAAAATTACTAACAGGTTTGAATGAACAACAACAAAAAGCAGTAAAAGCGACGGATGGCCCCCTATTGATCATGGCTGGTGCGGGTAGTGGAAAGACCCGTGTACTAACACATAGGATCGCATACTTGATGGTGGAGAAAGAAATCGCGCCTTGGAATATCCTCGCCATTACGTTCACCAATAAAGCGGCACGTGAAATGAAGGAGAGGATTCGGGCGATTCTAGGCGGTGCTTCGGAGGACATTTGGATTTCGACGTTTCACTCCATGTGTGTCCGCATTTTACGCAGAGATATCGACCGGATGGGCTTCAACCGAAACTTCTCCATTTTAGACACGACAGATCAGCAATCCGTCGTTAAGCAAATTCTGAAAGACCGCAATTTGGATCCGAAGAAATATGATTACCGGGCCATTTTGGGAAGCATCAGTTCGGCGAAGAATGAATTGGTCGGTCCAGAAGAATACCAAAAAACCGCATCCGATTTCTTTACAAAAGTAACGGCGGATGTATATACAGAATACCAAAAAAGACTGCGGAAAAATTCCGCACTTGATTTTGATGATTTGATCATGATGACGATTCAGTTATTCCAGCTCGTACCGGAAGTTTTGGAATACTATCAGCGCAAGTTCCAATATATTCATGTGGATGAGTATCAAGATACGAACCGAGCCCAATATATGCTTGTTAAGCTACTTGCCTCTCGTTTCCGTAATCTATGTGTTGTAGGGGATTCAGATCAGTCCATCTATCGGTGGCGTGGTGCGGATATTGCCAATATCCTTTCCTTTGAAAAGGATTATCCGAATGCGACGATGATTTTCCTTGAACAGAATTATCGTTCAACGAAGAAGATTCTTGAAGCAGCCAATAAGGTCATTGATAATAACCAGAACCGGAAACCGAAAAACCTTTGGACAGAGAATGTCGCTGGAAATAAGTTGTCTTATTTCAGGGCAGACAATGAACAGGGTGAAGCACAATTCGTAGCCGGGAAGATAAATGAATTAACGTTAAATGGCGAAAGAAAGTATTCTGATATAGCAATCTTATACCGGACAAACGCACAATCCCGGGTTATGGAGGAAGTGTTACTTAAGTCGAATATTAACTATGCGATCGTCGGCGGCACCAAGTTCTATGATCGTAAAGAGATTAAGGATCTGCTTGCTTATCTTCGACTCATCGCCAATCCGGATGATGATATAAGCCTGCGCCGTGTAATCAATGTACCAAAACGGGGCATTGGCGCAACCTCCATGGATAAGGTAGCGGATTATGCCAATCAATATGACGTTTCCATTTATAAAGCGCTCGAGTCCGTGGAAATGATCGGAATCAGTGGAAAGGCAACGAAAGCGGCACGTGAATTCCACACTTTAATCACGAATTATACGAATCAGCAAGAATATTTATCGGTTACGGAATTGGTAGAAGAGGTCGTTGAAAAAACAGGATACCGTGAGATGTTAAAGGCTGAAAAAACGATAGAAGCCCAAAGCCGTCTAGAGAATATCGATGAGTTTCTATCCGTTACGAAATCATTTGAAAGTAATAGTGAAGATAAATCTTTAGTTGGCTTTTTAACTGATTTGGCTTTAGTGGCCGATATCGATAAATTGGACGAAAACCCTGAAGAAGCTAACGATGCGGTAACGCTGATGACGCTCCATTCCGCGAAGGGTCTTGAATATCCAGTCGTCTTTTTACTTGGTCTTGAAGAAGGGGTATTCCCCCACAGCCGTTCACTCATGGATGAGGAAGAGATGGAAGAGGAACGCCGTCTTGCCTACGTTGGGATTACGAGGGCTGAAAACGAGCTGTTCTTAAGTAATGCCCAAATGCGGACACTTTACGGACGGACAAGCATGAATCCAGTGTCCCGATTCATTGCGGAAATCCCGGCAGAGCTTCTGGAAGATTTAAAACCGAAACCCGCTCCCAAGCCTAAGCAAAACTCTTTCAGTTCTTCGGCGAGGACAGGTTCGACTGCACCGACACAAGCAAGAAGAACCCCAAGCTTTGGACGTGCCGTTTCTGCTCCATCTGCAACAGGCGGTGAAGAGATAGGTTGGGCTGTCGGTGATAAGGCTTCCCACAAAAAATGGGGTGTCGGAACGGTGGTCAGTGTAAAAGGGGACGGCGAAGGAAAAGAATTGGATATTGCATTTCCTAGTCCGACCGGAATCAAGCGTTTGCTGGCAAAGTTTGCACCAATTGAAAAAGTTTAAGCTATGAATTTACGCCTACTGGCAAAGGATAAAGTTACCTGACCTTACAGTCGCTTTCTCTTAAAGAAGGCGACCGGGTTTCTTTAGAAAGGATTGAATGTATGGATATACAAGCTGCAAAGAAAAGTGTCCTTGAATTACAAACTCTATTAAACCAATACAGTTATGAGTATTACGTGCTTGATCAGCCGTCTGTCCCTGACGCCGAATATGATCGTCTTTTACGCGAGCTCATCGAGTATGAGGAAAAGTTCCCTGAGTTGAAGACCCCTGACTCACCAACGCAGCGTGTCGGCGGAGCCATCTTGGATATGTTTGAAAAAGTGGAGCATACAACACCGATGCTCAGCCTAGGAAATGCATTCAATGAAGATGATTTACGTGATTTTGATAGAAAGGTTCGCCAGGCTGTAGGAGACAACTACTCCTATGTGTGTGAGTTGAAAATTGATGGTTTGGCAGTCACGCTTCAATATGAAAATGGGTATTTCACAAAAGGGGCGACCCGGGGAGATGGAACGATTGGCGAGGATATCACGGAGAACCTGAAAACGATTAAATCCATTCCACTGAAGATTAGGAAGCCAATCGGGATTGAAGTGCGGGGAGAAGCGTTCATGCCGAAGCGCTCTTTCGAAGGATTGAATAAGGCGAAAGAGGAACGCGGGGAAGAACCGTTCGCAAATCCTCGTAATGCAGCGGCGGGATCATTACGACAGCTCGATCCAAAGCTTGCCGCAAAACGGAACTTGGATATTTTCCTTTACGCCATTGCCGATTTAGGTGAAACGGGGGTTGGTTCCCATAGCGAAGGGCTCGATTTACTGGACGAACTAGGCTTTAAGACGAACAAAGAACGAAAAACTTGTTCGAATATAGAAGAGGTTCTTGCTTATATTGAAGAATGGACAGAGCAGCGTCCGAATTTGGCGTATGACATCGATGGGATTGTAGTGAAAGTCGATTCGCTTGAACAGCAGGATGAATTGGGATTCACGGCCAAAAGCCCAAGATGGGCAATTGCCTACAAATTTCCGGCGGAAGAGGTTGTCACGACATTACGCTCTATCGAACTGAATGTTGGACGTACGGGTGTACTGACTCCAACGGCTGTATTGGACCCTGTAAGAGTGGCGGGTACTACGGTACAACGGGCTTCGCTACATAATGAAGATTTAATCCGGGAGAAGGATATCCGGATTGGAGACCAGGTGGTCGTGAAAAAGGCTGGTGATATCATTCCTGAGGTCGTTAATGTACTGGTAGAGCGCCGGTCAGGTGAAGAAGTAGAATTCCAGATGCCGACCGAATGCCCTGAATGTGAAAGCGAGCTTGTGAGACTAGAGGGAGAAGTGGCACTGAGGTGCATCAACCCTAAATGTCCCGCTCAGATTCGGGAAGGGTTGATTCACTTTGTATCACGTACAGCGATGAATATTGACAGTCTGGGTGAAAAGGTCATCAGCCAGCTATTTAAGGAAGAACTTATACATGATGTAGCCGATATCTATAAACTTACTTATGAACAAGTCATTGAATTGGAACGTATGGGAGAAAAATCCGTCAATAAACTACTTCAAGCTATAGAGGCATCTAAAAGCAATTCATTGGAAAAATTGTTATTCGGCCTTGGTATCCGACATGTTGGTTCAAAAGCAGCGAAGACACTTGCACGAGAGTTCGGCACCATGGACGCATTGAGCAAGGCAAGCCGCGAACAGCTTACGGCCATCAATGAAATCGGTGATAAAATGGCCGATTCAATCGTGGCATACTTTGAACTTGAAGAAGTTCATGCGTTGATACAGGAGTTGGAAACAGCAGGTGTGAACCTAACCTATAAAGGGGCAAGAGCCATTCCGGTAGAAGAAATCGATTCTATTTTTGCAGGAAAAACCGTTGTTTTGACCGGTAAACTACATCAGCTTACACGTATTGAAGCAAAAGAGAAATTAGAAGCGTTAGGCGCCAACGTCGCTGGAAGTGTCAGCAAGAAAACCGATTTGGTTGTGGCAGGCGAAGATGCTGGATCAAAACTTGAAAAGGCAGAAAGCTTAGGCGTCCTAGTATGGGATGAAGAGAGATTGATTGAGGAATTTAATAAATAAGAGGTGTAGGCTATGAGGAAACACTCCATTTTGGGAATGCTTCTTATACTATTGCTTGCTGGTTGTGCACCAGGTTTCGACGAGGAGCAACAGGTAGTGAAGAATTCCAAGGACAAAGAGGAGACCGCAATCATTCCGAAATACAAAATTTCGGATGAATATTATCAAACGATCCTTCCATTCGAGCCATCGAAGGCCCGTGGTTTGGTCGTATCGAATTTAAACACACGGTATGATATAGAAGAATTCGAGAATGGCCTGATGCGGTTGGCGCAAAATCAATTCGACCCGGATGATTATTTGTTCCAGGAAGGACAAATGCTCGACAGTTCCACAATCTCATCTTGGTTGAACAGAAAGTATACAAAAAGTCAGCTGAAAGAGAAAGAACTGAAAGCCAGTGAGAATCTGGGGCTGAACCCGGTAGATCCTGGTAAGGGTGACATCGATAAAAGGAATAAAGAAAACCCCATCTATCTGGCTCACATACTCGAGCATAATTACTTGGTGAAAACGAAGGACAATAAAGTGAGCCTAGGTGGTGTCGTTATCGGCCTTGCCTTGAATTCCGTGCATTACTATCAAAAAGAAGCATACGGAGCCACGTATGAAGCGAAAATAGATAGTAAGGAACTGAAAAGAGAAGGAGAAAAAATTGCTGAAGAAGTTCTAAAGAGATTACGTAAGACGGAAAAATTAAAAAATGTTCCGATTACGATTGCCCTTTTTGAACAGAACGAAAAATCTTCCGTTGTTCCGGGGAACTTCATTTCCTATACAGATATCGAGAAGAACTCCAATGACATTGGCAAATGGAATGACGTAGATGAAAAATACTACCTGTTCCCTTCTTCAGCGGCAGAGAAAAAGGATAGAGACAGCGTTAATACCTTCACCAATTTCAAAGAGGATGTCGAGGAATATTTCCCTAATTTCAATGGAGTCATCGGTCGGGCCTTTTACATGGATGACCAATTACAAAAGTTGAACATCGATATCCCGATCCAGTTCTATGGAAACTCAGAAGCGATCGGCTTCACGCAATATGTAGCAGGGCTCATGATGGACAGGTTTCCGAAATATATTTCCGTACAGGTATCCATCACTTCTGTGAACGGTCCAGAAGCACTTATTGTCCGTGCAGCGAACCAAGACGAACCAACTGTACACATATATGAATAATCTAGAAGATGGAGCGTAAAAAAGCTCCATCTTTTTTCAGCATTTGGGGATTTGACAGGAACCTTGGTATTCTCGAGGGAAATTCCGACAACCTTTTCATATTTCCCGGAAAATACTCCTTTTTCCATAAAAAAAATTGAAATTCGACATGACAACTCTTGTTGCTTTACTGTGTAATAGTTTGATATGATTTAAACGATGATTTTCTGGAGAAAAGCGACTAGATTCAGTGGCTTTGGATAATGTGGAGGTGAAGAGAATGTCACGTATTTCTATGGACCAAGTTAAACACGTTGCCCATTTGGCACGTTTGGCAATAACGGAAGAAGAAGCAGAGAAATTCCAACAACAGCTTGATCAAATGATTTCATTTGCTGAGCAGTTGAATGAACTTGATACAGACGAAGTAAAACCGACTTCTCACGTTTTGGATATGAAAAATGTAATGCGTGAAGATGTTGCGAAACCGGGACTGCCAGTTGAAGAGGTAGTCAAAAATGCACCAGATAGCAAAGATGGATATATCCGTGTACCATCTATTATGGAATAAGGGGGGACAATGATGTCGTTGTTCGAACAAAAGGTTTCCGAACTGCATGAACGTTTACATAATAAAGAGATCAGTGTCACTGATCTTGTTAACGAATCGTATGAGCGAATCGGACAGGTAGAAGACAAGGTACAGGCATTTTTGACATTAGATGAAGAGAATGCCCGCACTCAAGCAAAAAAAATGGATGAACAATTAGGCAAAGGCGAGAGTCAAGGCGTTTTGTTCGGTATGCCAATTGGTGTCAAAGATAATATTGTCACTAAGAATTTACGGACTACATGTGCAAGTAAAATATTGGAGGACTTCAACCCAATATATGATGCGACTGCCGTTCAAAAATTACAAAGTGCTGAAACAGTGACCATTGGTAAGTTGAACATGGATGAATTCGCGATGGGATCTTCAAATGAGAACTCAGCCTATAAGGTGACTCGCAATCCATGGAATACGGATTATGTACCAGGTGGGTCTTCAGGCGGTTCAGCTGCATCTGTCGCTGCCGGTGAAGTCTTGTTCTCATTAGGTTCAGATACAGGTGGTTCGATTCGCCAACCTGCTGCATATTGCGGAGTCGTTGGATTAAAACCTACATATGGACGGGTATCCCGTTTCGGACTTGTGGCATTTGCTTCCTCATTAGATCAAATCGGTCCTATTACACGTACTGTTGAAGATAATGCCTATTTACTTGAAGCCATCTCAGGTGTCGACCCAATGGATTCCACATCCGCTAATGTGGACGTGCCAAGTTTTGTGAATTCATTAACAGGCGATGTTAAAGGCCTGAAAATTGCTGTGCCTAAGGAATATCTTGGTGAAGGTGTTGGGGAAGAGGCACGCAATTCCGTGCTTGAAGCGTTAAAAGTATTAGAAGGACTTGGAGCAGAATGGGAAGAGGTTTCATTGCCGCATTCTAAATATGCTCTAGCGGCCTACTACCTGCTTTCTTCATCTGAAGCGTCTGCCAACCTTTCTCGTTTTGACGGAGTTCGTTATGGTCATCGTACGGATAATGCCGAAACGCTAATCGAGATGTATAAGCAGACTCGTGCGGAAGGATTCGGTGAAGAAGTAAAGCGCCGTATCATGCTTGGAACATTCTCCTTGAGCTCGGGTTATTATGATGCTTACTATAAAAAAGCTCAAAAAGTCCGTACATTAATCAAAAAAGACTTTGAAGATGTGTTCGAAAAATATGATGTCATCGTGGGACCAACAACGCCTACACCAGCATTCAAAGTCGGTCAGAATATTAACGATCCATTAACGATGTATGCCAATGATATCTTGACGATTCCAGTCAATCTTGCGGGTGTACCGGGTATTTCGGTACCATGTGGTTTCGCAGCCAACGGGCTTCCACTAGGTCTGCAAATGATCGGAAAGCATTTTGATGAAAGTACGATTTATCGCGCGGCTCACGCTTTTGAGCAAGCAACAGATTTTCACAAACAATTTCCTAAGCTGTAAGGGGTGAAATAAATGGACTTTGAAACGGTAATTGGTCTAGAGGTACACGTAGAATTAAAAACAGATTCAAAAATTTTCTCAAGCAGCCCGAATCATTTCGGGGCATCTCCAAATAGCAATACGACGGTAATCGATCTTGGCTATCCTGGAGTACTGCCCGTCGTCAATAAAAAGGCTGTTGATTTTGCAATGAAAGCCGCCATCGCGCTGAATTGTGAAGTAGCAGAGATTACAAAATTCGACCGTAAAAACTATTTTTATCCAGATAATCCGAAAGCCTATCAAATATCACAATTTGATCAGCCAATCGGGGAACATGGTTGGATTGAAATCGAAGTCGGCGGAAAGACAAAAAGAATCGGCATTACCCGAATCCATATGGAAGAAGATGCTGGTAAGCTGACACATAAAGGGAACTATTCACTATGTGACTACAACCGTCAAGGTACGCCACTTGTTGAAATCGTATCCGAACCGGATATCACGTCTCCGGAAGAAGCCTATGCATATCTTGAGAAATTGAAATCCATCATTCAATACACGGGTGTCAGTGATTGTAAAATGGAAGAAGGCTCGCTTCGCTGTGATGCCAATATCTCCTTGAAACCGGTTGGACAAAAGGAATTCGGTACGAAAACGGAACTGAAGAACTTGAACTCGTTCAACTTCGTTCGTAAAGGGCTTGAGCATGAAGAAATTCGCCAAGCAGAAATCTTGAATGAAGGTGGCGTTATCGAACAAGAAACACGCCGTTTCGATGAGGCTACTGGCAGAACGGTTCTGATGCGCATCAAAGAGGGTTCTGACGATTACCGTTACTTCCCGGAACCGGATTTATTGACGATCCATATCGATGAGGAATGGAAAGCGCGCATTGCCGCAGAAATTCCTGAACTACCGGATGCACGGAAAAAACGGTATGCAAAAGAGTTTGGTTTACCTGAGTATGATGCAGCTGTGTTAACCGTAACAAAAGAAATGGCTGATTTCTTTGAAGCGACGGTTGCAGCAGGTGCAGATGCAAAGTTAGCATCGAACTGGATCATGGGTGAGGTTTCTGCCTTTTTAAATGCTGAAGGAAAAGAACTTCATGATGTGGCATTGACTGCTGAATCATTGGCAGGCATGATCAAACTCATCAAAGATGGCACGATTTCTTCTAAAATTGCGAAAAAAGTTTTCAAAGAGCTGATTGAAAATGGCGGTGACGCAGAAACAATCGTTAAGGAAAAAGGACTTGTCCAGATTTCCGACGAAGGTGCGTTAAAGACAGCCGTTGAAGAAGCCTTGAATAATAACCCGCAGTCTATCGAAGACTTTAAAGCCGGTAAACAAAAAGCAATCGGATTCCTTGTCGGACAAATCATGAAAGCGACTAAAGGACAAGCCAATCCACAACTTGTCAATAAGATTTTGATTGAAGAAATCAATAAACGCTAATAGATGGCCGTATCACTTTCTAAGTGGTACGGTTTTCTCATGACTGACGACATGTATTTATGGGCATTAAATTTTTTTTTGGAGTTATCTGTAGGGGTAACTCCTTTTTGCCTCGTCTATTACATGAAAGCGTAAAAGGAAGGGGGGAGAGAAGTGACAGATGATTTAGTGGAGAGGGTAAGAGCTGGGAATGAGCATGCCTTCCGTATATTGATTGAAACGCATAAAGATACGGTTTTCAGGACGGTATATTCCGTTCTGCGCCATCAAAAGGATGCAGAAGATGCCACACAGGAAGTCTTCATCAAAATCTACACTTCTCTTCCTCAGTATAAAAATCAAGGATTCAAAACGTGGATGACACGTATAGCCGTCAATCATGCGATAGACATGAAGCGGAAAAGAGATCGGAATAAGGAAGAGTCGCACGAGGAACAGCCTAAAGAGACTCATCTAGGCCAGGCTGAAGATGTCGAGGCCTTATTCTTCAGGAACGAAAGAAGGAAGTTGGTCTTACAAAAACTTGATGATCTTCCAGCCGGATACCGTGAAGTGGTGCAAGACTATTACATAAACGAAAAAACCCATCAACAAATTGCCGAGGAACAGCAGATACAAGTGAAATCGGTCGAGGTAAAGCTGTACCGGGCAAGAAATTGGATGAAAAAACATTGGAAAGAGGAGGATTTTTCATGAAACACGTTTCTTTAGCTGAGTGGACCGCATATATAGCGGATGAGGTTCCCGATGCCCTAAAAATAGAATATGAAAATCATCTGTACTCCTGTGACGATTGTTTGACGGTTTACATGGAAGCGATGGAAAGAAAAGAGTTTATTCAACCAATCGAAGAATTGGATATCGCGGATTCCGTGATGCATTCAATTGCCCAAATTAAAGGTGTACCAACAGTAGAAGAAAGACCTGTGAAAACCAAATCAATGAGAACCATTACAAAACACTATTTGATTGCCGCTGGCTTTACCATTTTACTAATGGCGAGTGGAGCCTTCCAGTCATTGGCTAAATACGTCGATAATGTGGAGTCTAGTTCTTTAAAGGAAACGCCACCTGTAACCGAAGGACTGATAGATAAAACATTTAACTGGATGGATGATATCGAAAAGAAAAACAAGGAGGGGTTTAAATATGAATAAAAGTCCGGTATTAGCCTTTTTACTATCGTTCCTGCCAGGGATCGGCCATTTTTATTTGGGCAAGGTTTTCAAGGGGTTATTTTATTTTCTGGCTACGGTTGGACTAGGAGCTATTGGAGTTCTCTTTGCAGTGATTAGTCAAGAAGACGTGTTCCTTTCTTTATCTATTTTGGGAGTCTTTGTGTACCTCGTCAGCATTTTTGATTTGGTGGTCACATCTTTAAGGGGGGCAAAGGCAAACGGTAAAATGAGTCCAGATGGCAGTAATATAGTCCAGCCTGAGGCAGAACGGTTTTATGTGATCGTCTTATCATTCGTACCGGGACTCGGTCATTTTCAGCTTGGGCTCATGAACCGCGGGCTCACATTTTTAGTTGGATTCCTAGGACTCGGAGTCATGGTGTTTTTCATAACGGTCATGACCCATATAGATGGCCTTTTGATATTCATGGCCCTATTACCGGTGATATGGGTTTACAGTTTCTTTGATAGCATCCAACAACTGAATAAAAAGCAAAAAGGTGAGGAGATGATTGATCGTTCGGTTCTTGAAGATTTCGAGGAGAGACGGGAATCGGGAAAGAAGAGCAAATCGGTTGCAACGTTATTCTCCGTATTTCCTGGTGCCGGGCATTTGTATCTAGGTTTGCAAAAACGCGGAATTCAATTGATGGCGGGTTTCTTATTCTCCATCTATATCCTGGATTTACTTCGCTTAGGTTTTTTCTTCTTTCTCATTCCCATCATCTGGTTTTATAGCTTTTTTGATGGCTTGCAAAAAGCGTCGAAAATGGATGAAGGACCATTGGAAGATACGCCTATCATTACAGGCATTGCACATAAACAAAAATGGTTTGGCTATGGGTTGGTGGCCATCGGCATTTATTTCTTCGCAAGCAATATCGTGTTGCCGGCAACAGGTCCTTACTTACAGCACTGGATTGGGTATGATCTCGAGTATTGGTTTAGGGATTATTTCCAAAAAGGGCTTGTATGTCTCCTTCTGATAGGTGGAGGAATCAAATTGCTGTCCGGAAGTAAAAAAGAGAAAGTAAGGGAGGGGACAAAATGAGAACTTGGAGAGTAGGGACTGTTTCAATGGGAGTTGCCCTGATCGGTTTGGGTTTACTATTGCTAGGTTCCCAGATTTCGGACATGAGTCTGACGACGATACTTTTATCCTGGTGGCCCATTCTTTTCATCATTTTAGGAGGGGAAATTCTCTTTTATATCTATTATTCGAAGAAAGAGAGTTCTTTTGTAAAATATGATTTTCTTAGTATCATTTTTGTAGGCCTGCTTGGGATGATGGGGATCGTTTTATTATTGCTCACGTCGAGTGGAATAATGGAGCAGGTTAAGGCAGCTATAAAAAGCGAGGAAAGAACCGTGGATTTGCCTGGGTTCAATCAAAAAGCCGGGAAAGACATTCAGAGGGTCGTTGTGGATCCCGGATATTACCCCTTAACGGTTGAAGGTGGAAACAACGAGGAAGTGTCTATTTTTGGCACATATGATGAACGTGTAATGGAAAATGGCGATTCACTATTAAAAGAGGCAAAAGACTATTTAATGGTGGAAAGAAAAGGGGACACGCTTTATATCCGTTTAAAAAACCTTCCTGTTCAAAGTGGCATGTTAGGCGGAAATCGAATGAATCTTGAAGCAACCCTTATTGTCCCTGCTAATTTGGCTTTAGAAATAAGTGGGCAAGACACTGACCTCACGTTAAAGCCAAGAGGGCTTTTGAACAATTGGAATGTAAAAGATTCAGGTTCTCTAAGTGTGTATCTGCAGGAAAAGAGTGACATCACGATAAATGCCTTTGGAGTCGAAGAGTTGGATGGACCAAAAGACAGCTGGAAATCCTCTACCGTGAAGGCAAATCCGGAAGATACTAGTGTCGAAAAGAAAAATGGTACGTTGAAATATGGAAAAGGAAGTCATACCTTAACCATTTCAGATACATATAACGTGAATGTTCATTATCATTAATTAAGACTAGATACTAGAATAAGTTTGTAAAAAGCTATATAATTTCTCTGACAAGATAGCTGATAGGATTAAATAGGGTTGGGCCGAAATGACGGTCCTCTTTTTTGCGAGAATTGCTTTTCGTTTAATGAAGGATTAATATGTAACTTATGGAATCAATACGTATAAGGATGATGGGAAATGAAAAGAGCAAGGTTAATTTATAACCCGACGTCAGGCCGGGAAGCCATCAAGAAGAGTTTACCAGCCGTGCTTGCGAAGCTTGAAGCAGCTGGGTACGAGGCTTCTGCACATGCAACAACCGGTGCTGGTGATGCAACGAACGCAGCCAAAATCGCCATCGAACGGGGTTATGATATCGTTATTGCAGCTGGTGGAGATGGAACAATCTATGAAGTCGTCAACGGGCTAGCCGATGCAGAAAAACGTCCTAAATTGGGGATTATTCCGACAGGCACCACGAATGATTTTGCACGGGCGTTGCATTTGCCGAAATCCATTGAGGGAGCAGCTGATATCATTGCCAACGGACATACAATGCCAATCGATATTGGAAAGATGAACGAGAAGTACTTCATCAATATTGCAGGCGGCGGACGATTGACCGAATTAACTTACGATGTACCGATCAAGCTCAAAACAATGCTTGGACAGCTGGCTTACTACATTAAAGGGATTGAAATGCTGCCTTCTATCAAACCGACCGAAGTAGCTATAGAATATGATGGAAAGCTTTTTGAAGGCGAAATCATGCTATTTTTGGTAGCCAACACGAATTCTGTCGGCGGCTTTGAAAAGTTGGCACCTGATGCATCGCTCAATGATGGGATGTTCACGCTGTTAATATTGAAAAAAGCGAATCTTGCAGACCTCGTTCGAGTCGCAACATTGGCAATGCGCGGCGAACATATCCACGATAAAAATGTCATCTATGTAAAAGCCAATAGGATTAAAGTTACAGCAAAAAAAGAAATGATGCTTAATTTGGATGGGGAATTCGGTGGTATGGCGCCAGCTGAATTCGTTAATCAATATCGTCATTTCGATGTGTTCATCCCACAAGGAATCTTGGCGGATGATCCGGATAATAAATAATCGCCAAAGGTCACTTCACATTAAGTGGCCTTTTCATTTGTGTGCCAGGCATGGCAACTATCTAGGTGGTGAAAGTCCACTGTGGGGGTACACATCGACCAACCACTAAGGAAGCGCAAGGTACTTGCCGT
>NZ_JBIWCW010000025.1:0-32459 GCF_044761665.1 Peribacillus sp. NPDC097295 | reverse complement strand
GCTCTTCAGCGCCGATGGTAGTTGGGGGTTTCCCCCTGTGAGAGTAGGACGCCGCCAAGCCATTTGAAAGGTCAGCCATCGTGCTGGCCTTTTTTTGCGTTTTGTGATGAAATTCACTGGAAAATGAGAATCATTCCTTTTAAATCTTGGTTTGTAGTGAGGGATATATATTTTTTTTCGGAAAACCATAGGAGATTAGGGACAGAATTCTTCGTTTCTAAAAGGAAATATGTTAAACTAAACTTAGTTCTGAAACTGTCATTGGGGGAATAGCCTATGGATACCTCTGCTAAAGATGAAATGATTTCTTCGTTTGCTGGATGGTTGGAAGACCAAGGGAAATCAGCTAATACAATTAAAACGTATACAGGTGTTCTTTCTCAGTTTTGTGAACAGACACAAAAGGTACTAATGGAGATTAACTCTGAGGACATACAATTGTATCTTGACTATTTAGAAAATTGCAAGAAAAGTCCAGGGACAATAGAAAAACATTACAATGCTTTAAATGTATTTTTTAAATTTTTAGGAAAGCCACAGATTATGCTTTCTGTTGAGCGTAAGGTTAAGGATCCTAAAAATGAGGCACCTGAGTCACTGAATATAAAAGACCAGGAAGCCCTTTTAAAAGATATAGAGGCAGAAGGAAATCTTAGGAATATCGCCATTGTATATCTTTTACTACATACGGGTATTCGTGTTTCGGAGCTATGCGATTTAAACGGAAGTGATGTTATCATGGAAGGCAACCGGAATTATATTCTCGTCCGGAATGCAAAAGGGGATATTGATAGATCCGTTCCACTTACCGATTTAGCAGTACAGTATGTGAAAAACTATCTCAGTTCACTGAAGGAAAAAGCAGATCCATTGTTTATTTCAAGTTACAATCAAAGAATCACGCCGAGGTCGGTACAATATATATTAAAAAAATACAATGTCCACCCACATAAGTTACGACACACTTTTTGCCAAAGATTAGTGGATAACGGAATTGACATACAAACTGTATCCAAACTTGCAGGCCATAAGGATTTAAACGTGACAAAGCGTTACCTAAAAGAAAAATCCTCGAATCTGGAAAATGCAATAGATCAGACTTTTACTAAACATTAATATTTTTAATATAAATTTTTAAAGGAACGGGGAAACTCGTTTCTTTTTTGTATTTTATATGAGCATTTTATAAAAAATGTGGGGTTTCACGATTTAGATTCACGTCCTGAAATTACTTACCTGTTTTTTTCTTATCACTTAATTCCTTGATGATCAAGTATATTACAGGAACGGATAACTAATTGTAAGCAATGGAGAGCTCACTAGACCCCCTTTACGGGTAATTCTGTGTCCTTTGAATAACTTCTTCCCCCTCTCCTCCTTGAACCCGCTACCTGTCTAGCTTATGGTTAATTTAATTGCTTCTTCCATTAATGATTGAGTTTTAAAAGGGATGAAAAAGGAAAAAGTAAGGTGAAGAGTACCTGTTCAATAAATGGAGGGGAATAGAATATGAGATGGAAAAAAGGAATGCTGATTTATAACGAATGTGCAGGAAATAGTAAAGTGGAAAAAGCACTGGAGGATTGCCTTCCTATCCTAACGCCTCAATTAGATGAATTTCTTATTCTTCAGACTAAGGAAAAGGGTGATGCGCGCCAATTTTGTTTAGATCACGGGAACGACATGGATGTGGTCTTCGTATTAGGAGGAGATGGGACGGTACATGAATGTGTGAATGGTCTTTCTCCACTTGAACATCGACCGTTGCTGGGAGTGTTGCCTGGGGGGACTTGTAATGATTTCTCCAGAATATTAGAAATACCTCAAAATATCCGCCGTGCAGCAGAAGCTTTAGTACATGGAAATGTTCGTATGATAGATGTTGGGAAGGCCGATGACGATTACTTTTTGAATTTTTGGGGAATTGGTCTGATCTCTGACACGTCAAACAATATAGATGAACAAGAAAAAAGTAAATTCGGGAAAATCGGGTATTTTTTAAGTGCAATTAGAACGATAGGGGATAAAGAACCTTTTTCCTTTAGAATCGAATGTGAGGATAAATGTGTCGAGGGAAAAGCTATAATGATTCTGGTCTTAAATGGCAGTTCTATCGGTACGAACTCCCTGCCTTTTCCGATGGTTAATCCAGACGATGGGCTATTTGACATCGTCATCGTGAAGGAGTCTAGCCTAAGTGTTTTCAGGGAGATATTAGCCATGAAGCAATCATGGTCTGAAAATATAAGGTCTGATTCAGGTGTAATATATATCCAGGTAAGTAAATTGAAATTGCAAACGGATATACCGCTTGATGTCGATATGGATGGGGAAATCTATAAACAGACCCCCACTGAGATTGAAGTATTGAAACAGCATCTTGCTTTTTTGTCTCCAAACTTAAGGGGCTAATTTCATTGGTATTTATAATGAATATATTTTTTATATATATTCTTCCTTATTTCTGCATTTGTTTCCAAAATAAGATAAAATGTTAAGTGATATTTCATTTTTTGCAGGAGGAACATACATGATATACCAGGTGCGATTGTTAAAAGGCATTTTTGAACCGCAAAGGAGCCGTTACCAATTGCAGAATGCGGAAGCGGTCACGCGGATTGGCTGGAAACTACTATTATTATATTTTCTTAGTGTCCTAGTTTTTGCAGTAGGCGGATATTTTGGAATTGGTTCAGAATCATTTTCTAAAAATATTACGAAGATGGATGCAGGAGAATTTGAAGCGGGAAAATTGCTTGTCATAATAGGTAATATGATTGCGGGTATTTTTTACCCAACTATTTATGTCTTTTTATCTTCTTTATTCTATTGGGTTGTAGCCGATATCCCATACATAAAAACTGTCATTGTTCAAATGATTTTGTTTAGTTTGCATATGCTGGAGAAGATTTTGTTAATTCCCCTTTTTGTGCTGTTGGATATTGGGCATGATGCGAATCCTTTTTCCTTGGGCGTCATCAGTCAGTACTTTATTCGAAGCGATTACCTTATTCATTTTTTTAGTGAAGTCACCATTTTTCAAATTATAATCATTTCTCTGCAATATTATTATTTGAAAATATATACGGAACGAAATAAGGCCTTTGTCCTTTCAATGATTATTTTATTTTATATCGCCTTATGGTTTGTTAAAGCATTCTTAGCATACTTACAAGTTGGCGTATTCGTATAAGGCGGTGAGGAAAATGAAAAAGTGGAAAGTAACAGCCCTATCAATTGTTTCAGTGGCCTTCATATCGGGTAATATTTATTTGATTGAAAAAAAAGACAGTAAGGTTGAACGGACTGTTTTTACGGAAAATTGGGTAAAGATTAAAAAAGACACCATAACCGAAACTTTTCAAACGAAGGGTATCTTAAAACCGGCAGAAGAGTTTGATGTCTATTTTGATTCAAAGAACAATGATTTTCAGAAGTTCTTGGTTCACGAAGGGGACGAGGTAACTGCTGGAACCTCGTTATTTGAATACACTACAACTAAACTTGACGCATTAAAGGATAATTTGGAAGCGGAAAAAGCAGCGGCTCAAGGAGAAATTACTGGGATTGACGAGTACATAAAAAAATTAAATACTTATCAAAGCAGTCTGACCCTTGATTCGAATAAAACGGTTATTGATGAAACGGTTGAAAAGAATTTGAATATCGACATCACCACGTCTTCCTCGGATTTAATTAAAAGTAATATTGAGCAAGAGAAGTACAAGCAGGAACTTGAAAAAAGTAACCTGGAGGAAAAAGTGGTCATGCTGGAAGCTCAATTAAGTTCAATCGAGGTGCAAACGAATGCCGTCGAGACGACAAGTGAAGCGGACGGTACCGTGAAAAACATCAATAAAAATTTGTCGAACCCGATTATTTCAATCGCTTCTGCAGAAATGGCTATCGAAGGAACCTTTACTGAAGAACAGTTAAAGAAGGCAATGGTGGGAATGGAGTTAAAGGCAAGTGCTCCTGACTTGAATAAGAAATTGGCTGGAACGATAAGCCGTATTCATTCTTATCCAAAAGACGAACCTACTCTTAAGGAAGAGAATAGATACCCATTCCAGGCGAAGATCGTGGCAGATCCCAAAGAGTCCGAACCGTTATTAGCCGGTTCAAAGGTCGATCTTACGGTGATAACGAATGTGAAGGCGGGAGTGCCGGTCGTACCCACGAAAGCGGTGCATGATGCGAAGCAGCCACATGTTTATGCATTAACCAACAAAGGACATGTGGATCGTCAATACCTTACAAAAGGTGCTCATGCAAAAGGGAAACAGGAAATCCTTAAAGGGCCAACAGTGGGGGATGTCATTCTGTTAGACCCAAAAAAGGTAGTGAAAAACCATTCTCGCTTCATTACACCACTTAGTTTTGAAAAAATGAATCCTGGAACTTATAAGAAATTATCTACCCGGGAGAAAATTAGATACATTTTACTAGGAATTTTGGAAAAATAATTTATATTAATCCAAAATTGGTTATTAACCTTTTTTAAACCTTAAACTAATTACCTATTTAAACAATAAGTGTAAACTAAATTAGCTCTTAATATTCAGAATTTATCGATGCATTTCAAGGCTTGGATATGAAAATATATTTACAGATTTATATTTTTAGTATAATATTTTAATATAAGTTAGTTCGCTTAATCTTATAAAAAAGAACGGGGGAACCATTTTTGCGGATTTCATCCGCTAGGGGTGAATTCAGAGATGAAAGGGCCATTGTGTTTCCGATTCCTAACCCGACAGCTAACCCCGTAAGCGTCTTCGAGGGAACATGTGTGAATAACCGCGAATAGGGAAAATGACACGTAGTGTGTCTTTTTTTTAAGCGTAAGGATAGAAGTTTTTCAATATACAGAAAAATTTTTCTCTTTTTATTAGTATCTTGTTTCCCTTACCGAGACAAATGTTTTTACATCAAAGACTATATGGAAGGTGAGGAAATTAAATGAAGAAAATCAAACTGAGTTTAGCGACTCAAATTTTTATTGGCTTAATTCTAGGGATTATCGTAGGTGCTATATTTTATGGAAGTGAGACAGCCCAAGGCTATCTACAACCATTAGGCGATATCTTCTTACGAATGATAAAAATGATCGTCGTTCCGATTATCGTTTCTAGCCTAATCGTTGCAGTTGCAGGCGTGGGTGATTTAAAATCAGTAGGGAAATTAGGTGCGAAGTCACTATCCTACTTTATAGTAGTAACATTAGTGGCGATCGGTGTAGGATTAATGTCCGCTAACATTATTCAGCCTGGTGCAGGCGTCGACATGGGTAATCTAGAACAAACTGATATTTCTACGTATGTTGATACAGCAGAGTCTAAGCAACACGAATCATTTATAGACACAATCGTTCATATTGTACCATCTAATCCAATCAAAGCTATGGTAGAAGGCGATATGCTTGCCATCATCTTCTTCTCAGTATTGTTTGGACTAAGCATTGCAGCTATTGGTGAAAAGGGTGTACCAGTCTTCCGTTTCTTCCAAGGAGCTGCGGAAGGTATGTTCAACTTAACGAATATGGTTATGAAGTTTGCTCCAATTGGGGTGTTTGCACTTATCGGTGTGACCATTTCTAAATTTGGATTATCATCATTGATTCCATTGGGGAAATTAGCCCTTTCTGTTTACGGAACGATGATTTTCTTCGTCATTGTCATTCTTGGTCTCATTGCAAAATTTGTCGGCTTCAGTATCTTTAAGTTAATCGGAATTTTAAAAGAAGAATTAATCTTAGCATTCTCTACAGCGAGTTCTGAAGCGGTTCTTCCAAGAATCATGGAGAAGATGGAGAAAGCAGGATGTCCTAAACATATTACATCCTTTGTTATTCCGACTGGTTATTCTTTTAACCTTGATGGTTCTACATTATATCAAGCTTTAGCAGCCATCTTCATTGCTCAAATGTATGGGATAGACCTAAGCGCTTATGAGCAAATTACGTTAATGTTAGTATTGATGATTACCTCTAAAGGGATTGCCGGTGTACCTGGCGTATCATTCGTTGTGCTTTTAGCAACATTAGGAACTGTTGGTATCCCAATTGAAGGACTGGCATTCATTGCAGGTATTGACCGTATTCTTGATATGGGACGTACTGTGGTTAACGTTATCGGTAACTCTCTTGCGGCAATTGTCATTTCTAAGTGGGAAGGTCAATTTAACCCTCCAGCAGAAAATGATAAGCTCGGACAAGCTTCATAATATGGTCAAAACTCCAGGGTGTTAACACTCTGGAGTTTTTTATTTGAAAAAGGCCATTGAAGTTCAAATGGTCAATATTTATGAGCGGTTCAGAAGAAGGTTGTTTTCTATAGTGGTATTTATAATTCTATTTTATATAACCTTCGTGAATAATGAAAAGTTTGATAAAATATAACTAATGATGAAAGGGTCGGAGGGAATGTGATCATGAAAAATGAAGATAATGATATCTTATATATGCATATGCAGGCTTCCGAACGATTTGTCCTCTTTAACGGCCTTAGTTTTCGGGAATTTACTTGTTCCCTGCCTCATGGCTTGAATTCCATCTTATTATTGAAACATCAATATGATGGTGGGGACTACAACTTGAATGTCTTGCTGGAGAGTGTTTCATCCGATAATATCACTAAGCTGTTGAAAGAGGATGTCCGAGCATATGGGGATTTCTGTTGGATTGACTTTGAAGAAGCGGATAGTCTAGAAGAATTGGAAGGAAGGGAATTAGCAGAACTCTTATATGTAGCGCATACCAAAAATCATTTAGATCCCCCTTTCTTTCGTAAAATGAATAACCAATTTGTTTACCTAGCCCAGGACGATGGGTGGTTTAATAAAATTTACTTTCGTTCGATCTCGACGTACTATAAGATGCTGGGGAACTTGATACCTTCAAAACTAGAATCATTGAAGGCGGAAAGAACGTGGTTAGGCATTAGGAAGAAAAAAGAATTACCGACAATTCCTTTAGATATTATTTCTTCTCTTGCTCCTATTTTGGCGGAAGGTCTCGTTTTTTCTTTTAGACATGTCAAGTTTACAAGGGCAAAAATAGAAATCCCAGCTTGGATTGTGGGAGATTATTTGAACATGGATGAGATGCATGATGACTTTATAGGAAGGAAAGTGCAAGGGCCAGATGCCTTCATTACTTTTCAACGTAAAGAAAAGGTTTGGGAGAGCGTAATAAATACGACGCTTTATAAATAACTCCTCTTTCGTTCACTAGGATTCATGGTCGTAGGACTTGTAGTCAGACGCATAACTTATATAATTGTAACCAGGGAGGTTGGAAGTTTCACTTTTCCCGCTTTAGTGTAAAATGATACAATGGAATATGGTTAAAAGAATATTGGAGGGTAATAACTCATGAAAACTAAACTTGGTTTGCTTTATGGTGGAAAATCTGCAGAACATGATGTTTCTTTGCAGACAGCTTTAGCAGTCATTAAAGCTCTCGATTTAGCAAAGTTTGATATATATCCGATTTACATAACAAAAGAAGGGTCTTGGGTAAATGGACCAAAGTTAACAGGACCGGCAAAATCTGTGGAGGATTTGATTTTATCATCTGACAAACTGACATCGCCTTTGTCTTTGCAAGCTCATTTAACGGATGAAGAAAGTGGATCCACGGGGTATGATGTCATTTTCCCTCTTCTTCATGGTCCGAATGGTGAAGATGGAACGGTTCAAGGAATGCTTGAGTTGTTGAATCTTCCTTATGTGGGAAATGGGGTACTTGCTTCATCTGCTGGGATGGATAAGGTCATCATGAAAAACATTTTTGCGCAAGCGGGACTTCCGCAAGTTAAATATACATGGTTCATCCGCTCCGAATGGGAAAATAACATGGAACTCTCCATAAAAAAGGTGGAGGAAGAATGTGGCTACCCATGTTTTGTAAAGCCGGCTAATCTAGGGTCAAGCGTAGGGGTCAGCAAATGTAATACACCGGATGAATTGAAGAAGGCAGTGGCAGAAGCATTCCAATTCGACCGAAAGATCATTATTGAAGAAGGAGTCATTGCCCGCGAAGTGGAGTTTGGCGTTATCGGCAATGATAACCCCTCTTGTTCTGTGGCGGGAGAAATCATTCCGAAGACGGACTTTGACTTCTACGATTATTCAGCTAAGTATGTCGATGGAAATTCAGCGATGGCTATACCAGCCGAAATAGAGGAAAGTGAATATAAGGCTTTATCTCAAATGGCCATAACGGCCTTCAAGTCACTGGACTGTTCAGGACTTGTTCGTGCCGATTTCTTTTTGACGAAAGACGGAAAAGTCTATATCAATGAAGTGAACACGATGCCTGGCTTTACGCCATTCAGCATGTTCCCGCTATTATGGAAGCATACGGGACTTGAATATCCACAATTAATCGAAGAACTTGTAAAGCTTGCTTTAGAGCGCCATGAAGAAAAACAACAAATTAAATATACAGTTTAAGTAGTAAAGTAAGGTGGGTCCATACTTCATTTGTATGAAAAGCTCACTCTAGCAAGCAGGAATCGGTTCTTCATGCCGATTGCTGCTTAGTTTTGTTATAAAGACAATAGAAGAACGGTTCGATGAAAGAAGGAGGAACGAAATTGATAAAGAGAACGTTGAAACAAGTGTCTGAGATGGTAAATGGATTAAATGATAGTAAGGCATCAGAGCTCATTGAAATTCATGGTGTCACCATCGATTCAAGGGCGGTTACAAAAGGGTGCTTATTCGTTCCGTTAAAGGGTGAGCAAGTGGATGGCCATCAATATGTCAGGAATGCCCTTGCACAAGGAGCAGCCGCGTCCTTTTGGCAAAAGGATATTCCGAATCCTCCTACTGACTTACCGATCATTCTTGTGGAAAATACTGAAAAGGCCTTACAGGAATTAGCACGTGCCTATCGGGAGCAATTGAAAATAAAAGTCATTGGAGTAACGGGAAGCAATGGTAAAACCACTACGAAAGATATGACGGCTGCCCTGCTGGCCACTACCTATAAAGTCCATAAGACGAATGGGAACTTCAATAATCATCTTGGATTACCACTTACGATTCTTTCGATGGGGGAGGAAACGGAAGCTGCCGTCTTGGAAATGGGCATGAGTAGCCGTGGGGAAATCGAATTTTTATCCAAGTTGGCAAAACCCGATGTAGCCATCATTACAAATATAGGCGAATCGCATTTGTTGGATTTAGGTTCACGAGAAGAAATCGCCAATGCCAAGCTAGAAATTGTAGAGGGATTAGCACAGGGAGGAACGCTTATCTACCACGGTGACGAACCATTGTTGGAAAGCCGGATTCAAAAGGAATTCACCCATTTACGCGTTATATCCTTCGGCCGTACGGAGCGTAATGATTTGTTTCCATTGACGATTACACAGGGTGCGGACAGTACTTCTTTCACACTTGGTGGAGTGAATCAAGGTGACTATCATATTCCGGTATTGGGACAGCATAACGTGCTCAATGCTTTGGCCGCTATCCTTGCCGCAAAAGAATTGCAAATAGACAACGAAGCTATCCATAAGGGCTTAGAAGCCATTCGCCTCACTAATATGAGGATGGAGATGGTCGAAGGAGCAAATGGGCAGAAAATCATTAATGATGCTTACAATGCCAGCCCCACATCCGTAAAAGCAGCCATTGAGTTGATTGAGGGATTATCAGGTTTCAGGAATAAAATCCTTGTGCTAGGAGATATGCTGGAATTAGGAGCAAGCGAAAAAGATTTCCACTTGAAAATAGGTGAACTGATAGCGGTTGATCATATTGATAAGGTCTATACATATGGTCCGCTTGCCGATTATATTGCAAAAGGTGCAAGTAAAACATTTGCAGCGGATAATGTTCGTTCTTTCCAAGATAAACAGCTTTTAATAGAAACACTTAAAGCATCAACAGAGGCTAACGATTTAATCCTCGTCAAAGCTTCAAGAGGTATGAAATTAGAAGAAGTCGTTAAAGATTTACAAAAATGAATATCACCAAAGGAAGAGCCGATTTTGTTATAAAGTCGGCTCTTTTCATTTGAAGGACTCAAAATAACGTACCTGCAATGATGCAAATATCATCATTGATTTCTGAATGCTTCATCCTCGATAGTAATAATTCCTGGAGAAGGTCAGATGTATCCAAATGGACATTATCTATGAATTCCTGTTCGATATTCTCAAATCTATGAACGGTTTGGTTACTTGGTGACTCAGAAAGGCCATCGGTATAAATAATGAAACGGCTTCCAGCCTCATAGTGGATAAACCCTTTTTCTATGGACATTTCTGGTACAAGGCCTATAGGCATAGAGCCTTTACTTAAACTATGCAATTCGTTATTGCAAGGGGAATACATCATTGCGGGAGGATGCCCGTTGTTTACATATTCAATAAGTCTGGTATTCGTATCAACATAAGCAATGAAAGCTGTAAAATAAGCAACATTCGTGGTTTCCTTTTGATACTCTTGAAATAAATGCCCCATATGCTTGTTCAGTTCTTTCGTAATGAAGGCTGGATCTTTTACACGCTTGATAAGCCCGGGCATTAACGAGCGGATGGACATACTGATTAGCGCAGCATGAATTCCTTTTCCACATACATCGATGATTATGAATCCATACTTTCCGTCATCGACCTCCAACCAGTAAAATAAATCCCCGGAAAGTTCACTAGAGGGTTGAAAAAGCCCATGTATCTCAATATCTTTCTTTTGTATGGATTTCGGAAGAACTAATTGCTGAAAGTTTTGAGCGACACGCAAATTTTGTTTCACCTTAAGGCTGATACTTTCTAATTCTCGTTCCTTCATCCTGGCGGAGTACAACTGCATGCTAATATTCTGTAAGGCTTTAAGTTTCAGCTTAACCTCCACTGGACTTGCTGGAATGGCTATAGACTCATAAATCGTTTTTTTTGGTAATAGTTGAGGGTCATTTAACTTTTTTGATCGTTTGTAAATGAATAGGATGGGAATTTCATAAGACTCAGCTAAGGCAAACAAAGCGGTTTGTTGGGAGGAATCTTTTGAAAGATATAAAGGTAGGATAAATAACGATTGCAATAAGTCTGATGAATCTTGAAACAAATGTTGTTGTCCTACCGGGTCTTTTAAAAAAATGACTTCCTTACCTATGGCCTGCAATACAAGACAAAAGTCTCTGCATTCTGGGATATCCAACATATATATATTCATGTAACCCCCTGATATATTTTTTCATCTTAATAGGACTATAATACTACATAAAGACACATTTTAATCTTTTTTTGTATATTAATTCATAATATTGTTGATATTACTCTCTTTTAATTGGGTTATACTGTTATTGGATATGGGTAAAAAGTCTTATGTTGAGGGAAGGGGGAATACAGTTGGGTGGGTGTCCATTCAGATCTTTATTTAGTGTACAAAGTAAGGAATCTTTGAAAAACCCAGATAAGCAGTCTTCAGTCCTCATTAAACCAGGATCTACTTCGACTCGTGCTCCTATATTCTCGGAAATAGAAAAAGGAAAGAATGCCCTTCAACTTATGTTTCTGAGTTTGGAAGAAGAGGATATTACAACTCTCATGAGGCTAAAGCCTATTATGGAAAAGAATGTAGGAAAGATAGTGGATGCTTTTTATGGACATATACAAGAGATTCCCAACCTAACCATGATCATTCAGGAACATTCCACCATACAACGGCTAAAACAGACATTAGAGAAATACATTTTGGATATGGTTTCAGGAGACATTGGAGAGAAATACGTCGTTCGACGGAAGGTTATTGGTAGCGTCCATAACCGAATTGGCCTTTTCCCTGAGTGGTATATTGGTGCTTTTAGCATTATTCAGCATGAGGTACTGCAGATGTTGACTCGTGAGTGTAATAGCTCGGAGGAAGCTCAGACTTATTATTACTCATTTCAAAAACTCTGTTCATTCGACATGCAAATTGCGATTCAGACATATATAGAGTCTTATACATCCTCTATGATGAAGCTAAATGAGATCGAGGAGGTTCAATATCGTTTGAATGATTCTTCATCCATTTTAGCGTCAAGTGCTAAACAGACTGCAGTATCGCTAGCTGATCGGGATATTCAAGTGCAAAATATGCTCTCAGCCATTGATGAGATAAATGTGGGATCGAAAGCAATGATTACCCATGTTGAAACAGGAAAAAGCAATGTCGCAAAGGCTTTGAAGAAAGTCGATGATGTCGTGGATTTAATCGAAAAGGTTAAGGGGCTGACAGATGAGTTAAATGCAAACTCTTTACATATCGGGCAAGTGGTACAAACGATACGATCCATTTCTAATCAAACGAATATCCTATCCCTAAATGCAGGGATTGAAGCAGCACGAGCAGGAGAACATGGAAAAGGTTTCTCTATAGTCGCCCAGGAAGTTAGGAACCTAGCTCGTAAAACCGAGGTTTCCCTAGATGCCATTCAACAGCAGGTTGCATCGGTTCAGGAGACAGTGGTGAAATTTGATGAGAGTTTTCAAAGTATTGTGAATGAAACGAGGTTCTTTAGGAGTGTAAATAAAGAAATCGTTGATATTCTGGATGATTCGGTAAAAAGCGTTAAAGAAAGCGATGGGATGATTAGTCATTTGGGTAGAGAGATAGGGGAGTTCAGGGAAACGTTTGAGGAACTTACAGTGGCATCCTCCCAAATAACTGAAATGGCTGAGCAGTTGAGTTTCTTGAATATCGAATTATCAAAGAAATTCAAGATCTAGGATACTAAACTAAAGAGGTGACCTATGAAGAAAGGGTACCTGAAATTTGAAGGAAGAACGTTTATATCAAACGATGAAATGATTCAAGTCCTATTAGAACAGGCAAATGAAAAGATTATTCGCATAGATTTGGGAGAAGTATCCAATAGCCCGGAGGAGAGGCTGTTTATCAAATTGTGGCTATTGCAAATCGATAGATGTGGGGAAGAAGAGCTACCAATAGAAGTAAAGGCAAGAATAGGTTCAGTCTGGAGCCAATTTTACCGATTAGAACACCAGGAAGATTATATTCATCCCTATCTTTCAAAAATTTTGGAGCAGATTCAAAATGACAATAAAAAATATTCAGGTTAGAAAGTTAAACATGAAGACATTACCCCAGACTGTAAACGAGATCATGCAGGAATTTGAAATATTCAAGATAAAGGATAGCTCTGATGTTTTATTCTTTAATGTGAAATTGGTGATTTGGGAACTTCTTACTAACGTCATACAACATGAAGCCGAGGAGAAGGCTGATATTGAGATTCAGGAAGAACCCTTTGAAAAACTCTCCATAAAGCTACATTCTTTTGCTGAAGGTTTTAATTGGGAAAGGTATAGGAATATGGAATGCCCAGATGTGAGCAATGAAAGAGGACGGGGATTGTACTTGATCCAGCAATTATGTCAATTTTCCTATGATGAGTCGGGGAAAATAGCAACAGCAATTTTTAATGTGAAAGAGGTGGTGGGTGCGAATGCTCCATACCCATATTAATCAAGATACGTTCAACATAAATATTTTAAACGATGTTCATTATGAAAACTCAACTTACTTTGAACGGTTATTGAATACATTTCAGGTTCCCGACAACATAAATCGTATTCAAATTGATTTATCAAAAGTAAACTTTATTGATAGCACTGGCATTAGCTTTCTCGTCAAATGGCTATATCCTTTATCAGCAAAACTCGATATAGAATTAACGGGAGCAACGGAACCTGTGAAAAAAATACTGTCCATTTGCAAAATGGATCAATTTGTTTTGTTGGTCTAAATGAGAAGGAGTTCGGGAACCCTAGAGGTACTCGAACTTTTTTGTTGTGGATAGGATTCAATCACCATTATTCCACTTTACTTCCGCGTCAAGGCTTTGGCGTCATAGGTATCCAGGCGTCTATTTAATGGCATGTAATGTGAATATCTTCAGTAGGAGCGATGGGTGCGAAAATATCCTTTATTGCAATAACAGTTTGAAAATGGTAATATTAAATATGAGTTTAAATGTCTTATCATTGATGAATATTTATATTAGATCAATCAGGTTGGGGCAACAAATTTTACATGTTTTTCATGAGGTTTTTTGAGATTATTTTAAATAGGCCGCGCGTCTGGTCATAGATAAAAGCTGCGTACCATAGTGGCTTTAGTAGCTAATAGGGAAACAAGCTGCATATAGCGCCTTTCCACTTCTGCACATCCTCAACGCACCGGGCCTGTTTTGTATAAGAATCTTGGCGCTCGTCAAGTTTTATTCAGACAGACTTTTAAGTCTGTGGAATAATAGGTGCAGCAGCCCTCACCTGAATTAAGCGGTCAATAGCCGTTTATACTACTTTTAATTTTCCATATTGAATTTAATTTTGGTTACATGCACTTTTAAAAAGATGGGCGTATGTTAAAAATAAACTCTACACGTGCGCAATGCTTAAAATGCCAGTAAAACGATTGTGCTGGTATATTTCCTTTTTAAAAAATCATATTGAGTTCATTAGAACTAAAAGGTAGATATTCTTTTAGGTGATAATGATAAACTTTTTCATAAGATAAAGTAGAACATCTGTCATGATGATGAGGATTTGAACTAACCATTCGTGCATTGAATGCACGTGTAAATTTACGATATAAAAAGGAGTACGAAAACATTGACATTGTTTAGCGAATTAGGATTAGATAGAACGTCTATGAAATCAATAGAAAAAATGGGATTTGAGGAAGCAAGTCCGATTCAAGCCCAAACGATTCCTCTAGCACTTGAAGGTAAGGATATTATTGGTCAAGCGCAAACTGGAACAGGTAAAACAGCAGCATTCGGTATTCCATTAATGGAAAACATCGATATTGCCAACGAAAACGTGCAAGGAATCGTCATTGCACCTACTCGTGAGTTAGCTATTCAAGTTTCTGAAGAACTTTTCAAACTTGGTTACGGAAAACGCGCTCGTGTATTAGCGGTGTACGGCGGACAAGACATCGACCGTCAAATCCGTGCTTTAAAGAAAAAACCTCATATCATCGTTGGTACGCCAGGTCGTCTTTTAGACCATATCAAACGTAAAAACATCAAATTAGGTGGAGTACACACTGTAGTTCTTGATGAAGCGGATGAAATGCTTAACATGGGATTCATTGAAGATATCGAGTCTATCCTTTCAACGGTTCCTGATGAAAGACAAACATTGCTTTTCTCAGCTACAATGCCTGACCCAATCCGTAAAATTGCTGAACGTTTCATGCAAGAGCCAGTCCTTGTACGTGTAAAAGCGAAAGAGATGACTGTTGATCGCATCGAACAATATTACTTGGAGTTAAGAGAAAGTGAAAAATTCGACACACTAGCACGTCTTTTTGATATCCAAACACCAGAACTTGCCATCGTATTCGGACGTACAAAACGTCGTGTCGATGAATTGTCTTCTGCTTTGAATATCCGTGGTTATAGTGCTGAAGGTATTCACGGTGACCTTAGCCAAGCGAAACGTATTTCTGTATTGAAGAAATTCAAAGAAGGAAATCTTGATGTTCTTGTAGCGACAGACGTAGCTGCTCGTGGACTTGATATTTCCGGTGTTACACATGTATACAACTTTGATATTCCTCAAGATCCAGAAAGTTACGTTCACCGTATTGGTCGTACAGGTCGTGCTGGTAAACATGGTATTGCGATTACTTTCGTTACACCAAGAGAAAGAGGTCAGCTTCAAGCGGTTGAACATACAACTAGAAAACGTATGGAGAGAATGAAAACTCCTACATCAACTGAAGCGTTGCAAGGCCAACAAAAAGCAGTAACAGAAAAAGTTCTTTCTGCTATCGAGAATGACGATTTGTCGTTATACCTTGGTCAAGCGGAAGAGTTATTGCAAAAACACAGCGCAGCTGATTTAGTTGCTGCTATGCTTAAATCAATGACTAAAGAACCGGATCAAACGCCGATTAAACTAACTGAAGAATCACCTTCAATGCGCCGTAACCGTGGTGGAAATAGTTCATCAAACAGACCGCGCAATGGCCGCAGTTCTTCAGGCAGAAAAGATTACGGTAGCGGAGCAAACAAACGTCCTAGCTCAAACCGTAAATCCAATGGCTATGGCAACCGTAGCACAAGCCAAAAAAGAGAAAAATCCAATAATGTTTAATTGAAATAACCCAAAGAATTAAGTCGCTCATTTGAGCGGCTTATTTTTTTACTATAATGAATGATGCATTGTAAAGATGAATAAAAAAACCAGGGATGGTTGTAAGAAAAATCTGAATACTATACAATTAGTTATAATAAATTGGGTGCATGGCATGGATGAATACCGAGCATTCATATAAAAATTAACACTTCAGATAAGGAGGGCATTATGGAACCTCAGAGTCTTATATCCAATAAGGCCCTGACTGTATGGAAACTCAGTGGACTTATAGGCTGCTCAATCATATGGATTTTGAGCATTGTCATTCTAGTGCTGACCATTATCCAAGATTGGACTTATTGGTTTTTTGGAGCGATGGTGATATTCTCGATAATTCAGTGCTATCTGACTGTTTTTTTAATTCCCTCCTTACGATGGAAGAGATGGCGTTATGACGTAAGAAATACGGAGATTGACATCCAAAGTGGAATGTTCGTGATTAAAAGGACTCTCATTCCCATGATTCGGGTACAGCACGTTGAAACAAAGCAAGGCCCCTTACTAAGGAAATACGACCTTGCATCTGTAGAAATTTCTACAGCTGCGACAGTGCATGTCATACCAGCTCTCGATTTAAGGGAAGCGGATGAGCTAAGGCACTATATTTCTAAGATGGCCAGTGTGGAGGAAGAGGATGTTTGAACCTAAACGGCTTCATCCCATTGCTGTCCTTCTCAATATTATTAAGTCGATTAAAGAGTTAGTGCTACCATTCCTCGTTGTGGTCGTGTTACCAGGACGAAATGCGGATATCCCTTGGTGGGTACAACCACTAGTCATTGGTACGATTGTGATTTTGCTCGTAATCCGGGCATTTATACAATGGTTGCGCTTTACATACCGATTGGAATCAGGGGAACTAAGAATCGAGTCGGGTGTATTCGTCAGGAAAAAACGTTATATAAAGTTTGATCGGATACATAGTATCGATATTTCAGAGGGAATTATCCAGCGGATTTTCAGACTGGTGAGAGTGAATATCGAAACTGCAGGCGGTATACAGGCGGACGCTGTTTTATCTGCTATTAGAAAAAGGGACGCCGAACAACTGAATGCTTTAATTATTGAAGAGAAAAAGAAAAAAACGTATGAATCGCATGAAGGTGATCTTGCTGAAGAAGTTATACACGAGGTGGAAAAAGAAAAAGCCTCATCCATTTTTAAGCAAGCATTGCCACAGCTTTTTGTGATGGCAGCCACCTCAGGGGCAATCGGTGTTTTTTTATCCGGTGGGATTGCTTTTATTTCGCAGTTCGATGAGATTATACCATTTGAAAAAATCTTTAAGAATTACGAAGAATATATGGAGTTTGGAACCGTCATCTTAACGGTTTTTGCTATTATCGGCTTATTGATCGTCTATGTGTTGGCAACTATAAGCATGGTGATCAAATATGCCAATTTTACCGCTTTGAGGACGGGTGAGGAACTCATTATTTCGAGGGGACTGTTGGAGAAAAAACAATTAACGATTCCCATCCGTAAGGTCCAAGGGATTCGAATTATGGAAAATCTCGTTCGTAAGCCTTTAGGACTGGCCACTGTCTATCTGGAGTATGCAGGGGGGAGTGCGGAGGACCGTGAAAGTCTTTCCATCATGCTTTTTCCATTGATTAAAAAGAAAGACTTACCTGATAAAATTCGGGAGTTTTTACCTGGCTACGAAATGATACAAGATATCACCTCTTTGCCTAAACGTGCTTTCTTCCGTTATATCATCCGTAAAGGAATCTTCTTTATCCCGATTATCGGGGTCCTCATCTGGTTTTTTAGAGCATGGGGATTGTTCTCTTTGTTGTTGATCCCGCTAGCTTTCATTTGGTCGTATATACAATTAACAGAGTCAGGGTGGCAAATAAAGGGGGATTTATTAATCCTGAGCAGCCGACTTTTGTCCAAGCAGACCTTAATTATGCCGAGAAGCAGAATCCAATCGCTTTCCTACAAAAAGGGCTATTTTCAGAAGCGAAGGCATTTGGCCACGATATCCGCTTCCATTAAATCTGGAATCAGTTCTCGAGTGGGCACAGTCGTAGATATAGAAGAAAAGGATTGTCATCTCATTGAAAAATGGTATCTACAAAAAAAGTAGCCGACTTCAAACTAGAGTCGGCTGTTTGTTTTTTACCATTTCTTCCTCCAATAAAGAGGGGCTGTCAAAAAGCCGGCAGCCAGTCCTGCTAAGTGACCGACAATGTTTATTTGTGGCTGAATAAATGTCATAATGACAGCAATACCTGTTAACGTATAAACCGTATTTCTTTCATTAGTGGAAAAATTACTTCCGTGAAAAAGGACAAGATATAGATAGAAACCTAATATGCCAAAAATCGCTCCGCTTGCTCCCACGTGTGTATATGTAAGCGGCAATAACAAATAAGTCGCGATATTGGCAAGAATGCCAGTCGTTAAAAAAAAGAGTGAAAATTTAAGTGAACCGAGGTATTTTTCGAGGGCTGGACCGAAGATGGCAAGAGAAAACCCATTGAAAAGTAAATGTGTAAACGTCCCGTGCAGAAAAATAGGTGTAATCAAACGCCACCATTGGCCCTCAGCAATGTATAGGTTCACACCCGTACCATAATAAAAAAGTACATTACCAGGAAACAAGGGGAATAGGTTGATAACAAACGCGATCATCATCATGAACATGAGTCCGGTTACGGCGCGGTAAGAAGAAACGTATTCGCGAAAGCTTTCTGTTCTTGTAAACATAAAATTCTCCTTAGCGTAAGATTTTATATACATATAATAGCATTCTTGGGAGACGTCGTCCTCCTGATAATATGCAAGATAGTAACTTAGTAGAAGAGGTGTCAACATGATTAAAGGTATTGGCGTGGATATAACAGAGTTGGAAAGGATTGAAGTGTTGCTTAGTCGGCAACCTCGCTTCAAGAACCGTATCTTAACTGATTCAGAAATTATACTGTTTGAAAAATTAAAAGGCAGAAGGCAGATTGAGTATTTTGCTGGCCGTTTTGCAGCCAAGGAAGCATTCTCGAAAGCGACGGGCACTGGAATTGGTAAGCATTTATCTTTCCTGGATATAGAAGTGGTTTCAGATGGGAAAGGAAAGCCGATGATTTCCAAGCCATTTTCGGAAGGTGTTCATCTTTCAATTAGCCATAGCCGCGATTATGCGATAGCTCAGGTTGTGATTGAAGAGATGGGTTGAGTTTGTCTTATCGGGTCATAAACCTCAAGGTTGTCTCATATACATTTAGTGCTATAGGGAGACAAGGCCCGGTAAAAGGTACATGGCAGAGTAGGTGCCCTGAAAATAGGTTTGGACGGGATAACAAGAGTCCGTGTCTAAAATTAGGGCGAGACATCATTCGAGCCAATGTCCGGATCCTGCCTTTTCCTCTCCCTTTTACGTTCAAATGACAAAAAGGGGTTGAAAAGATGAAGAAGATGGTAATGCTTTTTGCAGGGATCATGCTCTTGCTTGCTCTTTCTGCTTGCGGCCAAAAATCACAGGGAGATGTAGTGAGCGATTTAAATGAAAAGCTTGGGGAAATGAAGGGGTATAAAGCGAATGCAAAGATGACGCTGAAAATGGGGACGGAGCCTCAAGTGTATACTGTGGAGATCTGGCATAAGAATCCTTCATTTTACCGAGTGAATCTAAAAAATGATGAGAAAGACCAAAGTCAAATGATCCTGAAAAACAATGATGGTGTGTATGTATTGACGCCTGCTTTGAATAAAAGTTTTAAATTTCAAAGTGAATGGCCAGAGAACAGCAGCCAGGCTTATTTGTACGAATCACTGGTGAAAGATATCACGGAAGATAAAAGCGCAACATATAAAGAAACGGATAAGCATTATGTTTTCGAGACAAAAACACGCTACCAAAACAATAAGATGCTTCCTTTTCAAGAAATCACACTCAATAAAAAGGACCTATCCCCAGTAAGCGTCAAAGTTATGGATCCTGATAAAACAGCATTAGTCCTAGTGGAGTTCTCTAAAGTGAAATTCGATACATCGTTTGATAAGGATGCTTTCGATATGAAAAAGAACATGACAAGTGCGCAGCTTGAAGCCCCTGTCATGGCGGAAGTCGAAGATGAAGGGTTCGCCGTTAAATACCCATCGAATCTAAATGATATGAATTTAACGGAAGAAAAGAAAATCACCGCTGATAGTGGAGACCGTGTCATCTTGACTTATGAGGGCTCAACAAGTTTTACATTGGTACAAGAAAAAGCTAAAGTAGTCCAGACCTCTGTTTCGACTAATGTGAATGGAGAACCGGTCGATTTAGGATTCACAGTGGGGGCGATGACAGGGAATACAGTGGCCTGGACCTTCGAAGGTGTGGATTATATGCTAGCTTCTAAAGACTTAACGCAGGAAAAAATGATAGAAATCGCCCGTTCCGTTGGGGGAGATTCTGTTAAGTAGTCGAAGAAATCAATCAAGCCAGGTTTTCCTACATGTTAAGAGGTGGGGAAGATTTGGCTTGCTATTGAATGGAAGGACAAATTTTTCAGGAAACCTCTTTCTTAATTGAAAATATAAAATTATGGTAAAAAAAGCACTTTATCTTTCTGTCCGTTGGTAATAGAATGGTCTATAATAAAAAGCAAACTTCTATTACGAGAAGAAATTGCTATTGGTGATGTTAGAAAGAAGGAACGGATTTTGGAAACGACAGGATTTCATCGGGATACGTGGGCAGAAGTGAATTTAGATAATATTCAAGACAATATTAATTCCATGAAAAACAGATTGCCTGCTTCTGTTAGTCTTTTTGCTGTGGTCAAGGCAAATGCATATGGTCATGGAGATTTTGAAGTGGCGCAAACTGCCTTACAATCAGGTGCTGATTTTTTATGCGTCGCATTTCTGGACGAGGCATTAGCTTTAAGAGAAAAGGGCATAGAAGCTCCCATTTTAGTTCTAGGTGCTTCCAGACCGGAAAGTGCAGCTCTTGCTGCAGAACAAGGCATATCATTGACGGTTTTTGATCTTGACTGGTTGAAGAAGGCAAGTCAAGTACTAAAAGCGGAACAGGTACTTGACGTTCATGTAAAAGTGGATAGCGGAATGGGTAGAATCGGAGTCCGTACGAAAGAGCAACTCAGGGATTTAGAAGGCTTCCTTAAACAGGAGGTATGCTTCAACTTTCAAGGGGTATTCACCCATTTTGCGACTGCAGATGAACTGAATACCGATTATTATGAAAAGCAACTTATTGTTTTTAAAGACATGCTTTCGATACTGACAAGCAAACCTCCATACATTCATGCTGCAAATAGTGCTGCTTCCTTAAGATTCCCTGATTCTGAATTCAATGCGATTAGAATGGGAATTTCTATGTATGGGTTAAGCCCTTCGCAAGAAATGCTTCAGCTTTTGCCGTTTTCGTTAAAACAAGCCATTGAATTGAAAACGAAGATGGTCGCTGTTAAGCAACTGGTTAGGGGCGATAGTGTAAGCTACGGAGCAACATATACAGCCAGTGAAAATGAATGGATTGCCACATTGCCTATTGGGTATGCTGACGGCTGGATTCGTAAACTTCAAGGGCAGGAAGTTATTGTAGAAGGACAAAGGGTTCCGATTGTCGGAAGGATTTGCATGGACCAATGTATGATTAAGCTACCCCGTCCTTTTCCTGTTGGAACGGAAGTGACCCTCATTGGTGAGAATGGACATGAGGCGATATCGGTAGATGAAATCGCGGACAAACTCGAAACGATCAATTACGAAGTAACGTGTATGATAGGTGCTAGAGTTCCAAGGTTATATTTAAAAAACGGCATGTTAAGCCATGTACGCAATATACTATTAAAATAACGGAATTGTAAGAAAATCCAAAGTTTGTGAATAAGAAATCCTTTATTATGCTGATAATAGAATGGAGAAAAGGAATATACTCTTTGCAGATAGGCATTTTAATGGTAATATTGAAAAGGATATATAATAAAGGTGTGTAGTGATGGTGGAGGTGTATGTTTGTGTCTGAATCCAGCGCAACAAGAGAGATATTAATTCGATTACCTCAAAACTTTTTAAGTGAACTAGATGGGTATGCGAGTGAAGAAAATGTTAATCGCAGTGAATTTATTTATCGTGCCACAAAAATGTATCTTCGCGAACGTAAAAAGAAAGAATTTCGCGAATCGATGAAACGCGGTTATATCGAAATGGCGGCCATTAATTTGACGATTGCTTCTGAAGCGTTTCAAGCTGAGTTCGAGGCTGGGCATTGCGTTGAACGTTTAGTTAGCGGAGGCTGAACCGTTGATTGTTGTAAAGCGTGGTGACGTATACTTCGCAGACCTTTCTCCGGTAGTAGGTTCAGAGCAGGGCGGAACCCGTCCGGTACTCATTCTTCAAAACGATATCGGTAATCGCTTTAGTCCGACTGTGATTGTGGCAGCCATTACAGCTCAAATTCAAAAAGCGAAATTGCCTACACATGTTGAGATTAATGCGAAAAAGTACGGATTCGAACGTGATTCGGTCATCTTATTGGAGCAAATACGTACAATTGATAAGCAGCGTTTAACTGATAAAATAACACATCTTGATGATCCTATGATGCAAAAAGTCAATGAAGCTCTGCAAATTAGCTTAGGACTGATTGAGTTTTAAAGAAAAGTTTCCCGTAACTACGGGCGTTATTATAATTCAAATTCTACATTTAGATTATGCGATTCCTTTACAAAGGGAATCGTTTTTTTTTTTTGATATCCACCTACCGAGTCTGAGCTATGGGGAACAGCGTTGGTTCAATTTCCGCAAAAAATGAAAGTGAAGAATTTTGGTTAAATACTGTACGGACTTACCATCAAGAAGGAAATGAAGGGGATTTGACGAATAACAAATATAGTAGAGGTGTAAAGTTAATTCACTATCCAGCCACTTATATTCTGTTTCTGATTCTTGATCTTGGGTGAAATGATGTGTTAAGAGTAAATGAATTAAGTATGGGGAGAAATGAACCTTCAATTGGAATAGATTACAGTTCAGTAACATTGATATGACGGAGCGGGTAAAACATAGTAATTGTGTTAAAATGGAGGGGTATTATGAATCAATTGGTTTACAATTTTATTAAGCAGAACCAAGATTACATCCTAACTGAGTGGATGAACACCATGAAGGAAAACACAGATGAAAGATTGATTAAAGTCGTATCCGATAAGATGTTCACACAAACGAGTAGTGACTTTATAGATATGATTATTGCACATGTTGATAGTAAAGACCGGGAGTTCACTTTAAAACTTTCGGATTTTGCCGATAAAGTAGTCCATCTGGGGTGGCCACTTACTTTGGTCAATGAAGGCCTTCAAAAATTCTTGATGATCGTCATGAATGGAATGGCTGATAAAGGTAATGTATCACCAGGTAACCAAATGGAACTAATTAACTATTTATTTGAATGGTCTACTCCGATAAGTAATGAAATTGTCAATATATATTCACAAACATGGGAAAGAACCGTCTCATTACAGAGAATGGCGTTGCAAGAATTGTCAGCACCCTTGATTCCTGTCTTGGAGGGCATTACGGTTATGCCTTTAGTTGGTACCATTGATACGGAACGGGCGAAGCAAATCATGGAAAATCTTTTAACGGGCGTGGTCAAACATCGATCCGAAGTCGTTCTTATAGATATTACGGGTGTGCCGGTAGTTGATACTATGGTCGCTCATCATATCATCCAAGCAGGAGAGGCGGTTCGATTAGTGGGGGCAAAATGCATATTATGTGGCATTCGACCTGAAATTGCCCAAACCATCGTAAATCTAGGCATTAATTTGAACGATGTCATCACTAAAAATACCTTGAAGAAGGGAATAGAGGTTGCTTTAGAGTTCATGAGTAGAAAGATTGTAGAGGTGGAGAGAAACATATGAGAATTCCGATTTTAAAGCTTTATGACTGCTTGTTAGTCTCGATACAATGGGAATTAGATGATATGACTGCTCTTCAATTCCAGGAAGATTTATTAGATAAAATACATGAAACCAGTGCAAATGGTGTAGTGATTGATATCACTTCAATAGATTTTATAGACTCTTTTATTGCAAAGGTATTAGGAGATGTCTTCAGTATGTCAAAGCTTATGGGGGCCAAGGTTGTCATTACAGGAATCCAGCCAGCAGTTGCTATAACCTTAATTGAATTGGGTATTAGTCTCGAAGATGTCCTAACAGCTTTAGATTTAGAGAAGGGCCTGGAGAAATTACAACAGGAATTGGGGGATTAGTGTATGGGGGTCCAATCCTGCGTAAAGATTATAAATGAGTGGGACATAGTAGCTGCAAGACAGCTCGGAAGGAATTTTGCTAAAGAATTGGGCTTTGGTACAGTAGACCAGGCTAGAATCACAACCGCTATAAGCGAATTGGCAAGGAATATATACTTATATGCAGGACAAGGCAATGTGAGTCTAGAAAAACTGTTTGTAAACGGCAAGTCAGGATTGAAGATCATAGCTGAAGATAAAGGACCAGGCATACAGGATATCCGTAGAGTAATGGAGGATGGCTATACCACTTCAGGGGGATTGGGAGCAGGCCTGCCTGGAGCAAAGCGCTTAATGGATGATTTCGATATTGAGTCGATACCAGGTGAGGGGACAAAGATTTCCGCCATCAAGTGGCTTCGCTAGGAGGGAATATGGATATTAGAGAGAAAATGGATAAAAAGTACCAAGAGGCACTTTCTACCTATTTAAAAGATCAAAATGAACAGGCTCTATATCAGGGCCAAAAAATTAGCAGATTAAATATCAAATATAATATCTCTCCTGAAGAAATCATCAGCATGCATAAAAATAATCTGATGGAACTATACCCGGAGCTGCCAAATAAAGTGATGGACTCATTCGATTTTCTACTGGAAGTCATGATGGGGTATGGTATAGCTTATCGTGAGCATCAGAGTTTAAGACATCAACAGCAGGAGCTGAAATCGGAAATAGAGATAGCGGCTAGGGTACAACACACCCTGTTGGAAACAAAGATTCCGGAAATTCAAAATTTGGATGTTGGCGTGATAAGTGTACCAGCCCGACAGATGAATGGAGATTACTATCACTTTGTAGAAGATGAACTCGGATGTATCGGTATAGGAATCGCAGATGTGATCGGGAAAGGCATTCCTGCGGCCTTGTGCATGTCCATGATTAAATATGCGATGGATAGCTTACCTGACCATCGTCATGAACCGAAGAGTGTCCTCGAAAGTTTAAATAGAGTGGTTGAACAGAATGTCGATCCGAGTATGTTTATTACCATGTTTTATGGCTTATATAACCCTCATGATAAGCTTTTCACCTACGCATCTGCCGGACACGAACCAGGCTTTTATTATGATGCGAATACGGGAACCTTTAGTGATTTGGATGCAAAAGGTTTACTGCTGGGTGTAGATAAAAAAACGAAATATAAACAGTACGAAAAGTTCGTAAACACGGGTGATATGATTGTTCTTTTATCTGACGGGGTCACTGAGTGCCGTACCAATGAAGGCTTCATAGAGCGGGAAACACTTATTGAATTCATTAAAAAGAACATGCATTTAAGGCCACAAGAAATCGTGAATAATCTTTATAAACAGTTGGAGAAAATGCAGAATTTTCAACTTCGGGATGATTTCACATTAATAATTTTAAAGTCGAATGTTTAGTTTTTGTATACGTGGGTATATATAATTAAGAATTGATGAGGATGTAAAAAGGTGGGTCAAGGATGAATATAGCGGTAGATGTTAATGAGTTGAATACGGAATATATTGTAAAATTACAAGGTGAGATCGATGCCTATACAGCACCAAAGCTTAGAGAATCACTATTTCCACTGTCAGAGCAAGAAAACGTTTCGATTACGATTGATTTATCGGAAGTTTCTTATATGGATAGCACAGGATTAGGGGTATTTGTTGGTGCGTTCAAAAGCGTGAGAGCACACAATGGTGAATTCACATTAGTTGGACTATCGGAAAGGCTACGTCGCTTATTTGATATTACAGGTCTTGCAGATATTATTGATATTAAAAGTGATACAGAGGGTGGGTTAGAATGAGTCAAGTATATGATTACATCGAAATGAAAATACCTGCAAAACCGGAATTCATCGGTGTCATCCGTTTAACCCTTTCTGGGATAGGCAGCAGAATGGGGTTTGCTTACGATGAAATTGAAGACTTGAAAATCGCTACAAGTGAAGCATGCACAAATGCGGTTCAACATGCTTATAAAGATAAGGAAAATGGCGAAGTGAAAGTTAGTTTTGGACTCTATCCTGATCGGTTAGAAGTGATGGTATCTGATAGTGGTGAAAGCTGTAATTTCGAAGAGGTGCGACAAGGACTCGGACCATATGAAAATGGACAAAAAGTCGAATTCCTGAGAGAAGGAGGCTTGGGTCTTTACCTCATTGAAACCTTGATGGATGATGTGAAAATTCATCAGCATGACGGGGTTACGGTTTTCATGACTAAGTTCTTAGAAGGAGAGCAGGTGGAGATGGATGCAAAAACAGTCTCAACCTAATCAAGCGCAAAGAGAAAAAGTTAATGAATGGATCAGAGCCTATCAATTAAATCAGGATGATGAAGCCCAAAACAATTTAGTTATACATTACAAAGGTTTGGTTGAAACGATCTCTCGGAAATATGCTAAAGGGAAATCGTTTCAGGAAGATATCTCTCAAGTCGGCATGATTGGTTTATTAGGTGCCATCCGCCGATACGATGAGTCTTTCGGTAAAAGCTTTGAAGCTTTTGCAGTTCCTACAATAATCGGCGAAATTAAAAGATTCTTACGTGATAAAACATGGAGTGTCCATGTTCCAAGAAGGATTAAAGAGCTTGGTCCGAAAATCAGGGTTACGGTTGAGGAATTGACGACCACCTTGCATCGTTCACCAAGAATCGATGAAATAGCCGATCATATTGGTGTAGCTGAAGAGGAAGTCTTAGAAGCGATGGAAATGGGGAAAAGTTATCAAGCCCTTTCTGTCGACCATTCCATCGAGGCAGATTCTGATGGAGGCACGGTTACCTTGCTCGATATATTCGGGAACGTTGATGAAGGATTTGAGAGGGTCAATCAGCGCTTGGTACTTGAGAAGGTCCTTCATGTATTGAGTGACCGTGAAAAGTTAATCATTCAATACACGTATTTAGAGAACCTTAGCCAAAAAGAAGCGGGCGACAAACTCGGGATTTCACAAATGCATGTTTCAAGACTTCAACGTCGTGCAATTAAAAAGCTTCAGGAAGCGATTAATGCTGAGAATTCGGAGTTAATTCCGTGATCAAAGATATTTTACGGGAAGAAAATATAGAAGTCCTTGTCTCTCAATCCTCTAAAAACAATATGGTTTTTTGTGGTGATGATTACTTCTTTCTTCATGTAAAAGAATACTTTGTATGTGTTTTGGCGGACGGACTTGGTAGCGGAGAACATGCGTATGAATCTTCTCATGCTGTAATAGAGCAAGTCAAACAACACCATCATTTAGATGTAGAGTCCATGATGGAAGTTTGTAATCAAGTGTTGATTGCCAAAAGGGGTGCGGCTGTTTCCATCATGAAGATTTATTATGAAGAGAAGGAGTTTGTCTACAGTTCAGTAGGAAACATCCGCTTTTTTCTGTATAACCCGAGTGATGACAAGTTGGTTTACCCACTCCCTGTTACCGGTTATTTATCCGGTAGGAAGCAAAAGTACAGGACGCAGCGTTTCAAATATGAGCCAAATGCAAAATTTATTTTCCACTCTGATGGCTTAGAGCTCAAAGGAGCTAAATCATTCTTGAAGAGACAGGTTCCACTAGAGAATAACGCCCGTTGTATTTTAGAAAGCAGTCCACAAACTGCGGACGATACAACCTTTATTTTAGGAAGCTTACTTTCGCAGTAGTCGGAAGTAGGCTTTTTGCATTGGATTCGCACATTGATCGTTCATTTGCTAGACTATATATAGAAGAACAAAAAGGGTGGAGGTTTTAGAACTTGGTGATAATAGAAGATTCTTTAAAATTATTGATTAAGCAAATATCCAATGAGCTAACATTAAAAACCAATCAAGTGCAGAATGTCATACAGATGCTTCAAGATGGTAATACTGTTCCTTTCATTGCTCGTTATCGTAAAGAGATGACTGGTTCGCTAGACGAAGTGCAGATTCGTTCTATTATGGATAGGTGGAATTACTTAGAAAACCTTGGTCAGAGAAAAGTGGAAGTCATCCGCTCTATTAGTGAACAGGGTAAAATGACAGAGGAATTAGCTTCACAAATCGAAAAGGCGGTAAAGCTACAGGAAGTTGAAGATCTTTATAGGCCGTATAAGCAAAAAAGAAGGACTAAAGCTACGGTGGCTAAGGAGAAAGGGTTGGAACCATTAGCATTATGGTTGCTTGAATGTAAGGTGTATGGTTCAGTTCGTGAAAAAGCAGAGGGATTTTTATCTGAAGAGAAAGAAGTTTCTTCTATAGAAGAGGCGATAGCAGGTGCACAGGATATCATTGCAGAACTCGTTTCCGATGATGCAGAATTAAGAAAGTGGATCAGAGATGAGATTTTTAAAGCCGGAAAGTTAATCTCCACTGTGAAAAATGCGGAAAAAGATGAGAAAGCTATATTTGAGATGTACTATGAATATGAGGAGCCGGTACATAAAATCGTTCCACATCGGGTTTTGGCACTCAATAGAGGAGAAAAGGAAGAGATTTTAAGAATATCCATACAGCCTCGAATAGATTTCATCATAAGTCACTTGGAACGGAAAATTATTAAAAATAATCAATCCGAAGTTGCTGAACTACTTAAAGTTGCCATTGAGGATGGATTCAAGCGATTGATCCTTCCTTCTATAGAAAGGGAAATCCGAAAAGAATTGACCGAAAAAGCAGAAGATCAAGCTATCCATATCTTTTCGGAAAACCTTAGAAACCTGCTCTTGCAGCCTCCGCTTAAAGGCAAAGTCGTTCTTGCTCTTGACCCTGCGTATCGAACGGGCTGTAAATTAGCAGTTATTGATGAGACAGGAAAGGTGATGGATATCAGTGTAATCTATCCGCATCCCCCTGTAGCTAAGAAGGAGGCTGCCCGCACTAAAACAATGGAAATCCTACAGCGGTTTGGTGTAGAAATTGTTGCCATCGGGAATGGAACGGCGTCAAGGGAGTCAGAGCAGTTTATTGCGGATATTTTAAAAGGAGTAAAAGGGAACATATCTTATATCATTGTAAATGAAGCGGGTGCCAGTGTGTATTCAGCTTCAGACATTGCCCGCGAAGAGTTCCCGGACCTCCAAGTAGAACAGCGGAGTGCTGTATCAATAGGGAGAAGATTGCAAGATCCACTTGCTGAACTCGTTAAGATCGATCCCAAATCTGTCGGGGTAGGGCAGTATCAACATGATGTCTCACAAAAAAAACTTTCTGAATCTCTCACCTTTGTGGTTGAAACAGCCGTAAACCAAGTAGGGGTGAACGTCAATACGGCTTCTCCATCCCTGTTACAATATGTAGCGGGTCTGTCTAAATCGGTGGCTCAGAATATCGTCAAAAAAAGAGAAGAAGAAGGGAAGTTCTCGAGTAGGAAGGAATTAAAAAAGATTCCTCGATTAGGCGCGAAAACGTATGAACAATGCATAGGATTTTTGCGGATCATCAATGGTAAGGAGCCGCTTGATCAAACAGCCATCCATCCAGAGAATTATGGAGCTGTGAATAAAATGTTAAAGAAAATCGGATTCACTTCTGAAGATCTTGGTAGTGATGAGTTGAATAAACAATTAGTTAGCCTCAATCCGAATGAGTTAGCTGATGAGTTGGATATCGGTGAAATAACGATAAAAGACATCATTGATGATTTAGTAAAACCGGGTAGAGATCCCAGAGATGAACTTTCTAAGCCCTTGCTTAAAAAGGATGTTTTGAAAATGGAAGATTTAATAACTGGGATGGAGCTACAAGGCACGGTGCGTAATGTTGTAGACTTCGGTGCCTTTGTGGACATCGGGGTCAAACAAGATGGGCTCGTTCATGTATCTAAACTTAGTAACCGTTTTATAAAGAATCCGATGGATGTTGTTGCTGTCGGAGATGTCGTAACGGTTTGGGTAGAGAAAGTGGATGCTCAAAAACAAAGAGTATCATTAACCATGTTGCAGCCTAAGGACCAAAATTAACGAATGAAAAAACTCCTTCTTTAAGAGAAGGGGTTTTTTAGTATTCGCTATGTCCGAAATTTCATGAAGTATGTCATGATTATAAACGGAGGGCTTCTTTTTTTTGATAAAAAAACCAGCATTGATTCAACATTTTCACTTGATAATAATCCTTATCATAGAAGGCTCTTCGAATTTGGTTTTGAAACCACTTAGGCATAGCGCTTACCTCCCCTAGTTTCCTGTTGTTTTATTAGTATATGTTATAATGGGTTGTCATGTTACCAAGGAAGGAGTGGGGGCGATGGATAATCATCAATTGCAAAAATTAGTCGAGGAAATTTCCCTGAAAGACTTTCAAAGAGAGTTTAAACATCAAGCAAGTTTTAACCCTCGTCTTCGTACAACAGGTGGGAGGTACTTGCTTGGTTCTCATAATATAGAGATCAATAAGAAGTATTTAGAGGAACGCGGCTTGGACGAACTGATAGGAATCATTAAACATGAATTATGTCACTACCATCTCCATCTTGAAAAAAAAGGTTATCAGCACCGGGATGCTGATTTTAAATACTTACTAAAAAAAACGGGGGCCCCAAGATTTTGTACACCTTTACCCTCGAATCAAATTAAGCGTAATAGGAATACTATTCAATATATATGTGAACAATGTCAGCAGGTATATTTAAGAAAAAAACGAATTGACACTTCTCGATTTGTATGTGGAAAGTGCCGAGGAACGTTGATTTACCAAGGGTTTAAAGAAAAAGAGACAAAAAAATAAAAAAAAGAAAAAGATGTCTTGACTTTACTTCAGAACCTCTTTATAATCATAAGAGTCGACAAGATAACAACTTGTTCTTCACGACAACCACGAAGGTCCTTGAGATTAAATGAGGTACCCAACTTTCATTATTCCGCAGTAGCTCAGTGGTAGAGCATTCGGCTGTTAACCGAACGGTCGTAGGTTCGAGTCCTACCTGCGGAGCCATTTTTTTGGGGAAGTACTCAAGAGGCTGAAGAGGCGCCCCTGCTAAGGGTGTAGGTCGCGCGAGCGGCGCGAGGGTTCAAATCCCTCCTTCTCCGCCAGATACATTATTAATTAAGGCCCATTGGTCAAGCGGTTAAGACACCGCCCTTTCACGGCGGTAACACGGGTTCGAATCCCGTATGGGTCACTTTTACTTTTTTTGAATATACTGGTCCCGTGGTGTAGCGGTTAACATGCCTGCCTGTCACGCAGGAGATCGCGGGTTCGATTCCCGTCGGGACCGCCATTTTTTTAAAAAGAAACTCTTGCTAAAATAATGTTATAGTGATATAATGTTAATCTAGCTGGTAATGAGTTTTTGATTGTTGGGCTATAGCCAAGCGGTAAGGCAACGGATTTTGATTCCGTCATGCGAAGGTTCGATCCCTTCTAGCCCAGCCATATTTTTTTAGAGCCATTAGCTCAGTTGGTAGAGCATCTGACTTTTAATCAGAGGGTCGAAGGTTCGAATCCTTCATGGCTCACCATTTTTATTACGCGGGTGTGGCGGAATTGGCAGACGCACCAGACTTAGGATCTGGCGCCGCAAGGCGTGGGGGTTCAAGTCCCTTCACCCGCATAACTTTCTTCTTGACAACAAGATGAAAAGGTGTTAAACTAACGAAGTCGCTTTCGCGGTCGTGGCGGAATGGCAGACGCGCTAGGTTGAGGGCCTAGTGGGGGAAACCCCGTGGAGGTTCGACTCCTCTCGGCCGCACCAAATAACATCATAGAAATTAGCGCCCGTAGCTCAATTGGATAGAGCATCTGACTACGAATCAGAAGGTTGTAGGTTCGACTCCCGCCGGGCGCACCATATTTTTACGGGAAGTAGCTCAGCTTGGTAGAGCACTTGGTTTGGGACCAAGGGGTCGCAGGTTCGAATCCTGTCTTCCCGACCATTATTTCTCGGTATCATTTAGAATATTATATTGCGGGTGTAGTTTAGTGGTAAAACCTCAGCCTTCCAAGCTGATGATGAGAGTTCGATTCTCTTCACCCGCTCCATTATTGCTCTTTGAAAACTGAACAAAACAAAGCGCCAACGTAAATTTTGAGTGAGCACACACTATTAAAAAAGCAAAATGAGCAAGTCAAACATT
>NZ_JBIWCW010000024.1:0-36751 GCF_044761665.1 Peribacillus sp. NPDC097295 | reverse complement strand
AAACTACGTCAGACTTAAACTGAACCGCCGTATACCGAACGGTACGTACGGTGGTGTGAGAGGTCGGAGGCTAGGCGCCTCCTCCTACTCGATTTTTTCTTTAATTTTTTTTTTCACTTATATTCTTGTCCTTAGGATTTGGACATATATTAAGGAATATCGAATAGGGAGCAAGGTGATTCTATAAATTTCCAAAAAGTAATAGCAGTGATTGTGGGAAGCTTTTTGATTGGCGTTGGGATCAATGGGTTCTTGGTACCCTATCACTTAATAGATGGTGGGATTATCGGGATCGCACTCGTCCTTCATTATTTCTTTGATTTCCAGACAGGACTTTGCATGATTGTTCTTAGTATTCCTTTATTTATATATGCTTGGTGTTATGAGCGGTCCCTTTTCTATAGCAGCATCCATGGGTTACTTTTGACCTCCCTTTTCATGGATTGGTTAAGTCCGTTAAAAAGAGAATTTGCGTTTTCTATTTTGACAAGTTCATTGATGGGGGGAGTAATTATAGGAGTTGGGATAGGGCTCATGCTAAGATATGAAACAAGTAGTGGAGGAACGGATTTATTGGCAAAAATCCTTTCTAAATCCTCCACCATGGATATTGCTTTAATCATCATTATCATCGATACAGCCATCATCTTAGCGGGCTTATTCATCTTAGGAATAGAAATCTTTCTGTTTTCATGTCTGACAATCGTCATCATTGGTATCATAACGTCCTTTATGGAATTTCGAAAATGAACAATATATTAATTTCTCAATATGAAAGCTACATCATCAATGGCTTTTTGGAGCTTCTTGCTATTTTTACTATACATTTCTTTGGATTCCGGCGAATCGGTAGAGAGAGCAAAAAGCTCCAAGTCTGCTTGGCACTTTTTTAAAGTCGCGAGCAATAAGGGTTTCTCTTGTGGAGAAGGGACCTTGAGTTTATCGTCGTATAAATCAACCGTTAACTCCCCGTTTGAATTCGCTTGGCCCAGAAAGACATTTTCAAGAAGTATCCCTAGTTTCTCTAGTTCGGTTTTTAACCAGTACCGATTCAGCCCAATGGTGGCGAGTGGTTCATCTAAGATTTTCCCATCCATGATCACCATCTGTGCTTCCTTGACGGAAGGCATTGTCATATTTAAATCCTTTGGTGTGAGCGGTTGATTTTCTTTCTTGAGTAATACGGAAAAATCACCATTTGCCTCTAATAAGGCAAACTCGACTGTAGATAGATCAAAGACATCCTTGCTTCTGAGTAACCATAGTAATTCATCGGTTGTATATTTTTCTTTCTTTAAATTGTCTTCCATGATTTTCCCGTCTTTAATGAACACCGTTGCCTTTCCTTCCACCAAGTCACGGAAAATCTTACTTTTCATCGAAATCAAACCAGCTAAAAAGGGAGCCAATGCAAAAACGAGAATGGAGAGGACGCCATGTACTATGTTCCCTTCTACCTTTGTCGCTAATTCTGCCCCGACATTTCCGATTGTTATACCGGTGACATATTCAAAAAAGGAAAGCTGGGATATTTGTTTTTTCCCTAACCATTTGGTAATTAAAAAAAGGACAACTAAAAAAAATAGCGATCGTAAAACGATCTGTAACCAATCAGGCATTCTTCAGTACCTCCTGTCAGAACCCCCTATATTGTGGTTCTTCTCTTTCTAATTCTCCGACCCTCTCTTGAATGTCTTTCGTCACTTCACTCACTTTCATCATCGTTTCATGTAAAATCCGCTTCGATTCATCGTCCTGAGTTCGGAGTGCTAGGTTAGATAGCCCTGCTTCCAAACCTTTAAGACTGGCGGCGCATTGTTTAACGTCAGATGCTATAGTCATCCTGGACCTCTCCTTATCTTTTGGTGAAAAACTCAACTACTATGAGTTTACTGCCGGACCCAAACTTCTTATGGATGTTATTGAGCGTCATATTCAATCGAAACGGCATGGGCAATACAAGGAATGGATTCATTTTGTTGAAAGGATAGAGGAGATAATAAGGCACCTGTAGCGACGACAAGCATCCTTTTGATTTCTCCTTTTTTCATTCGATTTAATAGATGCCCATATACAACAGTTGCCGAACACCCGGGTCCGCTGGCTCCTGCCAATACTGGCTGGTCATCTCTATAAATCAGTAGTCCACAATCAACATATTGGTTCTCCTTAATAGGAGTACCGTTTTTCTTGAATATCTCAAGCGAGACCTCCTGCCCGATTTTCCCCAAATCCCCCGTCACGATTAAATCATAATAAGAAGGATCGAGATTCCGTTCCTTTAAATGAGTTTCGATTGTATCAACAGCAGCTGGAGCCATAGCTCCCCCCATGTTGAATGGATCTGTTAAACCCATATCGATGACGCGACCGATCGTTGCAGATGTGACCTGAGGACCGTGACCGGTACTGCTTAATAAAGCGACGCCTGCACCGGTCACGGTCCATTGTGCAGTGGGGGGTTTTTGACTACCATATTCAGTGGGGTAACGAAATTGCTTTTCAACTGCGGCGTTGTGACTAGAAGCGCCAGTTAATATATAATCCGCTCCCTTTGTATTGATCAGGTAAGCACCAAGAGCAAGTCCCTCCATGGAGGTTGAGCACGCCCCAAATAAACCAAGGTAGGGTGTACCAAGAGTCCGACAGGCAAAACTTGTCGGTGTTATTTGATTGATCAGGTCACCTCCAAGGAAAAACTGTATCTGTTCTTTTTGTAAGCCAGCCTTTTCAATGGCTTTTGTATTTGCTTCTTCTAGAAGAACTTTATGAGCTTTTTCGTAGGAATCCTGATTTAACCATAAGTCGGAATGAAGAGTATCAAAATCATCCGCCAGCATTCCGTTCGCTTCGAATGGACCACCGACCGTTCCGGTGGAGAGTATGACAGGCTTTTGATCAAAAACCCATGTGCGATGCCCCGTCAGCATGATAAATCACCTCAATTTGTGGAAAGCTTCTTATCATATATAAGAGACTTCTTACAAGCCTTAACAAGAAATGTAAAGAGGTTGGTTGTTTCAACCAACCTCTTTACATTACATTTCTATTGTTTATATTGTGGTTCTTCTTGTTCAATTTCATGGATGCGTGGAGTGATATTGTCGACAATTACCTGTGTTTGTTGTGCAGCTTGCTGATAGAGTTGCTTCGCTTGTTCGTTGTCTGTCGAAAGGGCGAAGGTCTCAAAGCTAGCTTGGGCACTTTTTAGGCCGGCTAAGGTAGTTTTTACATCACTGATTACTGTCATGGTTGATTCCTCCTGTGTGTACGTTCCTTTATAGATTGCTAAAAGATTATTTGTAATATTCCTTCCATTTTTTTCTGCTCATTCGAATTAGATTGGAGCATAAGAATTTTTTTCATTTATTTTCCAACTAAAAACCTGGTGTGCTTTCACCGATATAACTAGCAAGATCAGCTATTTAATTATTTTTAGGAAGGAAAAAATGTAAAATTTAAATTAATGGGAGATGGAAATAGATGAAGATGACCGTGAAGAGAAAATTATTAATGAGTTTTTCCGGAGTATTGGTTCTTTTAGCTATCATTACTGCCATTACTTATGTTCAGTTCAATAGTACGGATGACAGTTATACGAATGTAATAGAGAATCGTGTCGAAAAAATCGTTCTATCTACAAAAATGGTGGACTCCATTCGAAAGGAGCAAGTGGCCCTCCGAGGTTATTTGGTCAATGACACGGATAAATACCTATCAGTGTTTCAGGAATCGAAGAATATGTTTAAACAAGCATCGGATAAATATAGTAAGTTAAATCTGGACCCTGAGGCAAAAGATATTTTAGATGAGCTAAATGGCTTTGCGGCCGAATATGAAACGCTTGCTGGAAAGCTTATTGCATTAAAGGATCAAGATGACGAAAAAGCGTACATTGACTTAATGAACAAGCAAGGAGACCCCCTTACAGTGAAGTTGAATAAAGCCAGTGAGGAGGCAATCAATTATCAACAGTCTGCTCTTTTAGAAAAGAGTGATGCATTATCCAATCAGGTGAATGGTGTGAAAAGGGTAATTCTCATCATAAGTGTCGTTGCAATTATTGCTGGATTTTCCATTGCCTTAATCATAAATCGGAATATTTCAAAACCAGTCTTGCTCGTTTCTGCTGCAGCTGAAGAAATCGCTGCTGGAAATTTGACGATTGAAGATATACAAGTGACGAATAAAGATGAAATCGGAGAATTGGCAAGATCCTTTAATGAGATGAAAGGTAATCTACGAAGTTTGATTGGCACGGTGAATTTAGCAACTGAACAAGTGGCTGCTTCCTCTGAGGAACTTATGGCAAGTGCGGAACAAACGAATTCTGCAACCACACAAGTAGTTACTGCCATTCAACAAGTAGCCAGTGGGGCAGAAATTCAAAATAATTACGTAGAGGAGAGTTCAAATGGAGTAAAGGTAATGGCCGTTGGTACAAAAAAAGTGGCCTTAACAACTTCTACTGTTACTGAATCGGCTATGGAAGCTGCTAAACAAGCCAATATCGGCAGTGAGTATTTGAATAAAGTTATTGAACAAATGAAATCAATCGCAGTTTCAACAAATGATTCAAATGATGTGGTCAAAAAACTGAATGATCGCTCCAATGAGATTGGTAAGATCATTGAAGTAATCACTGGGATAGCCGATCAGACGAATCTTTTAGCCCTTAATGCTGCAATAGAATCGGCAAGAGCTGGTGAACATGGTAAAGGGTTCGCAGTGGTAGCTGATGAAGTAAAGAAATTGGCCGAACAATCCCGACAGTCAGCTAATCAGATTGCAGACCTAATTCAGGATATCCAGGATGATACGGTACACGTTGTTAAAACGATGAATCATGGAACCGAAGAAGTAACAGAAGGAATGAAACTGGTCGAAGAGACGGGGAAAACATTCGATTTCATCCTAGAATCAATTGAAACAGTAAGTTCCGAAATACAAGAAGCGTCGGCAGTATCGGAAGAAATGGCTGCGAGCGTAGATCAGGTGAGCGCCGCAATTGAACAAGTAACCCGCATTACAGAGGGGTCCGTTACAAGTACAGCGGAAATTGCGTCAGCTTCAGAGGAACAACTAGCTTCCATGGAAGAAATCACTGCCTCAGCCTCATCGCTTGCGAAAATGGCTGAGGAATTGAAAGAGAAGGTCGTTGCATTCAAAATTTAATGTGAAGTAAGGAGATGTCCGGGAAACCGGGCATTTTTTTTGTAGCTTTTTGTCAAAAAGTTATTCAGCTGAAAGGGGAGGTATCATCAATAAAAAAAAGAACTAGTTAGTGAGACACATAACGGGTAGGAGAAGGGGCGTCGAATATGAATAACAAGGGGAAAGCGGCAAGTATGTTATTGGCGGCAGCACTTGTGGTCACGCCATTGAGTGCCCACGCTAAACAATCCAAGGTGGAGTATGTAGCTTTAGGAGATTCATTGGCAGCAGGACAAACACCAGATGGGATCATTGATTATGGATATGCCGATTATGTTGCAGATACCTTTGTGAAGAATAAATATAAGCTAGCTGATTATGATAATTTTGGTGTGCCGGGATATACCTCTGAAAAATTGAAGAATGATTTAGTTAAGAGCAGTAAAGTCCGAAAAGAAATTAAAGAAGCTACCCATATCACCATTGATATCGGTGCAAATGATCTCCTAGGTAAAATCAAAACAGACCCATACAATGCTCAGGATGCGATAGGTACGGTCAGTGCTAATTTGCAAACCATTCTTAGTACGATCGATAAATTGAACCCAAAGGCCATGGTATATGTGATGGGCTATTATAATCCCTTCCCTTATTATCCGAAAGAACAACAAGAATTGCTCTTGCCGTTATTGAAAGGACTAAATGAACAAATTAAAGCAGTGGCAAAGAAAAATGGGGATACTTACGTATCGACAGAAACCCAAATTAATAAAAAATATAAAGAGTATATCCCAAACAAGCAGGATATCCATCTGAGCAAATCAGGATATAAGGTGATTGCCAAAGAGTTTTGGAAAGGCATATCTAAAAAGAAGTAAAGTTTAGTGTTTAAGTAGAAGTTTAAGTAGACGTTAAAGTCAGCATGCGTATGTTGGCTTTTTTGTTGCAGGAATAAAGGGGGAGTGTGAGATCTTTAATTTAATCAAACGTTTGATTAATGAGGTGAAACGGTAGTATGCTTGGGTTTCATATGAGAATAAAGAAGTAAGGAGTGAATGATAAATGGGAGCATGCAATCTTAACCATTCCCGGCAAGATGTCAGGATGAAGCTCGAAAGTCAACAAGAGTTCTTACCGAAACCCTTAAGTGAAGCATTGAAGGGGTTACTGGAAGAAGAACAGAAGCAAGAAACATTGAATGAAATTTTCCACCTGTTAAAAAAGTATGATTTATCTTCTGAAGAAGAACAAGAAGTAAGGAATCAAAAATTAAATCAGCTTTTAAAATGAAAGAAACGGGAGTGCAAGATACTCCCGTTTTTTTATGGATTTTGAAGTTGCTCTGGACTCCTAGCAAATCATTTTTTCAACTTGCTCCTAAATAGTAGGTTTGTTTATGTTAAAATATGGATATTTAATCGGTATAAAAATCTTTTTTGTGAAGGGGAAGATTTTACCCGAATATAGGTTTTGCAGGGATAATGTCAGGCAGTATTTACATAGGTATAAGGGGAAGTGTAGCAAGCTACATGATTAACGTAATTTTGATTTTTGTAAATAATTGGTGAAAGAGGGTGAGGAGGGAAAGGTGATAGGTACTCATGCCTATTATCCCTATATGATTTGTCTTTTTTTGTCGAAAACATAGAATTATAGAAATATGTTGTTTATGATGATAAAGGACTAAAGTTTTAGGAGTCTCTGGAGTCATAAGCAATAAAAGGGAGCGAGAAAATAAAAAATGAAAAATTGTAAAACATGCGGTAAGTCGGTGAATGCGGAAGCCAATTTTTGTCCATCATGTGGTGCGGTACTTCCAGTGGAAGATCAAATCACGGAAAAGGAAATAGCCGCTGCCGAAATGAGGCAGGAGCAACCGGAAGAAAAGTTCTCAAAGAAACGATTCAGTAAAAGAACGCTGATTATTACAGCCATTTTAACTATCATTCTTATCTCTAGTGCAGCTGCAGCCATCATACTTCATAAATCCCCGAAAGAGCTATATTTACTTTCAGAATATAAATCGTACCAGAATGCAAAAGATGAATGGATGGATCAGTATGGCGATTCAATGGAATTCCAAGAGAAAATGGGTAAGCAACCATCCAGTTCACAGATGACAGTCAGTGGGAATATTGACATGGATTCATTAGGAAATGACCCAGACTTCGAAGTGGTAAAGGAACTATTGAGCCAAGCTTCGATTTCTGCCAATATGGAACAAGATCCTGAGGCTAAAAAAGGTCATTATACAGTAGCACTAAATATTGATAAGGAAAAAGCGATGGACGTAGAAATGTTTCAATCGAAGGACCAAGCCGGATTAAAGGTACCTATGTTGTATGATAAGTACTTTTTCTTAAACTTCAGTGAATATGGGGAATTCATGCGAATGATGGACCCATTATATGAAGGACCGGAAACTTTGGAAGTATCTGAGCTTGAATGGCAGGACTTGAAATTGTCGGATAAGGAACAGGAACACTTACAAAGACGTTATGGAACTTTCTTGATGGAGCGATTGGATGATGAAAATTTCAAGGTGGAAAAAGGTGTGGAATATAAGCACGAAGGTGAGGCATTGAAGGTAAGGGAGGTCACTCTTAAACTATCAGCTTCGGAAACTAAAAAATTGGTCAATGATTTTATGGATGAATTGATTAAAGATAAAGAGCTTCATAGCATGATGGTGAAACGTGCCCAAAAAGTGGCGAGTGCTGCTGCCGTTGCCGAACAAGTGGACGATGAGATGCTGGATACAAAAAATATGAAGCAACAATTGGTTGATGGCTTAAAAGACGCAAAGAGTGAGTTGAAGGACGTCAGCTTTGCCAAAGGGTTCACTTCAACCTTATTAATAGATAAGAAAGAGCAAATCATCGACCGTAAAGTAACGACGTCGATCGGGGATAGCACTGAGCAAGTCAATGTGGTCATGAAAAGCAAAAACGTTCCCTATGGGGACGATCAGAAATACAAAGCATTCAGCATTGATTTAACTCCTCAAGATGATCAGGATGGAGCGATAAAGTTCAAGGTAACAAATGATGTGGCCATTAAAAAAGAGAAGCGGACTGAAAATCTCGAGGCTAGCTTTACGTTTAAAGAGTTTGGGGAGGCAGAAGAAATCAAGTTCACAATGGATAGCGATATCAATGGAGAAGATGGAGAGAAACAGGATATCAGCAGGAAATTCAACCTTGCCTTTGACGGTGGGGATTTCTCAGAAATGCCTTCTGCACTGAAGGGAACAATTAATCAGACGAACGACCTAAACTTGAAGGATGACTATTCTCATTCGAAATTCGAGGCAACACTCGGTCTAGAAGATGCATCAGAGTCAGGCAGTGTCACAATCAATATGGATTCCAAGACGAAGCTGAAAGATGAAGCGGATTTACCAGACTTAAAGCTTGATTCTGGTGAGGGGTTAAGTGTTGTAAGCATTACTCCTGATAAGATGTATGCCATTCAACAAGAGGTTGGAACAAATCTAATGGAGCTTGGCATTAAATATGGTCTCATTTCGGAAGACATGTATGATTACGGTAATATCGATGAAACGAGTTATGATGGTTATTATGATTTTGAAGACGAAGATTCCGACGATGCAATGTGAGTAGGGTGAGTTTTAATGAGGAACACATTTATTTTTACTTCGTTTTATGTAAAGGTTTTGTTGAAAAATAGGAAAGCAGCCGCAGCATTGTGGCTGGCTCCTATTTTCTTTTTATTGGGTGCGGCAGTGATCGGGAATCACTTCTTAAAAGAAGAGAGCCGAGTCCAAGCGTTTCAGGTGGCGGTAATAAATGAAGACCCTACGGTAGAAACGAAGATGGTCATAAAGCAGCTTACGGATAGCCCACATTTGAATGGGATCATGTCCACCATGGAAGTTAATCAACAAAAGGGATATGAACTTCTCCGGAATAATAAAGTGGCGGCAGTTATCTACATTCCCAAAGGCTTTAGCCGTGATGTAGCACGGGGCATCAATACACCTGTGAAGGTTACTGGAAACAGCCAAAGACCGCTTCAGTCCCAGCTTGTCCGTCATGTGATGGAAAGCGCGGCTGACTTTACTTCAGCTGCACAAGGTGGAATCAATACGATCGATTATTTCATGGAAGAGGCGGAATTTCCCGAGAGCAGTCAAAAGAAACAGTTCAAAAGGGATATCCTATCCTTTTCCCTGCATGTACTGAGCCGTGGGGAAATCTTTGAGGAGAAAAAGCAGGAAAATCTCTTTCAAGAGAGTCTACTACACTATTATGTCATCTCTTTTTATGTCCTGCTCATCATGATATGGAGTTTTTTTGGTCTTCTTTTATTGAAAAGCAATGGAAATGAAGCCATTGAAAAACGCCTTTTGGGATTAGGTTTTTCATATTTTCAATCAACGATATCAAGAATGCTTGCGGCATACACCATGGTTTCCGTCAGTTCCATCTTCGTAGCGCTTTCCTATTTGTTTTGGAAGGGAAATATTGATCCGGCGGAGGTTGGTTTATGGCTCTGCGGTACATTAGTGGCTGGTTTTGTATTTATAACGGTTTTTGTATGTTTGGAAGCAGTGGTATGGAATGAAAGGTTTTATCAATTTGCTGGGATGGGTCTTATTCTTTTGGGTGCCATTATCGGTGAACACTTCATACCTGCCGTATATTTTCCCGAATGGTTACAAAGCTTGAATTTATTTTCTTTGAATGGCTGGGTTCTCAAGTTCATGTTCGCCCTGCAACAGGAAGAAGCTGTCTATTCTGCTGCTGAAATCGGTTCGTGGCTGCTCGTTTTATCTCTATGTTGTTTATTCATGACAAAGGGAATTTTGCAAATAAGGAGGAGTAGGTAATGGGATTAATGATGGAAAAGTTCAAGCATATGTTCAAGCCTATTACCCTCTTATTATTTGTACTACCTATTGTGGCGGCTATCGGGGTGGGTTCATTGCTTGAGAAGCAACAAAAGGAATTGGTCGTGCCGATTGCTATCGTAGATGAGGATCAAACCGATTTTTCGAGAAACGTCATCAAACAAATGGAGGTACAGCAACGAATCGTCGTGAAAGAGACTTCATTCGACGACGCGGATATTCTTCTTTCTCGAAATGAGGTGGATAGTATATTCGTCTTTAAAAAAGGGTTTCAGGAGCATATTTTAAAGGATGAAAGAAAAGAGACCATCGAACTTTGGACCTCGCCAACTTCTATTGCTTCAGGGATTGTCCGTGAAGTAGTAGCAAGTGAGGTTACGAAGCTGACAAGCTCTGTGAAAGCTGCCAATCGAGTTGAAAAACTCTATCAGCAATCAAAAGGCATAGAGGCGGAAGTATGGGATGACGCATTTGAATATACGAAAGAGCAGTTGGATCCAAAACCGTTGATGACCATAAACTATGTCCGTGAAGATGGCATAGAGGGAACACAAAGTAAAGATGTCATATTTACCTCCTACCTAGGGGTTTGGAGTTTTTTCACAATGATATCCTGTTTCATTACTTCAGATTGGGTTGTGAAAGAACGATCCATCTTATTTCCTAGAATGATGACGACGAATATAGGACTCGCTTCTTATTTAAGGCAGACGTCAGGAGCCTATATTCTTTTTCATGTTCTTCAGGCTGCTTGCAGTTTATACATATTAAGGTATTTTCAACTTATGGAGGTCCCTTTTCTTCTTTGTTTTGGAGTGATTCTTTTTATCATTTTTACAACGGCCATCAGCGTGTGGCTAGCGAGTCGGATGCGTCATCTTGGGAGTTATTATGTAGTTGGTTCTTTGGTGGCCTTCATACTAGCTATTGCTGGAGGCAGTTTTTTTCCGATTGGTGATATCTCTCCAACGTTTGAATTTTTGTCTCTTTGGCTTCCACAGAGAATTTTGTGGGTTACGGCCTACCCAGCACATACGTCGTTTAGCGAGATTGGAATGACAGTTATATTTTCAGGTGTTTGTATAGCGTTACTTTGGAGAACGACGAGTTGGGGGCTGAAGGTCAGATGATAATCATTAAAAACATCGTAAAGCGATATGGAGATAAAACATTACTCGATAATGTGTCCTTCCAAATAGGAAAAGGGGAAATCTTTGGACTTTTAGGGTCCAATGGGGCTGGGAAGTCAACGCTCATTTCCATCCTGGCTACCGTTTTACAGCCTTCAAGTGGGAGCATAGAGATAAATGGGCTGGATTTAAAAAAGCAGACGAAGCAAATCCGCCAACTAATCGGTTTTGTCCCACAGGATATTGCCTTATGGGAAGAATTTACGGTCAAAGAAAATCTTCGCTTTTGGAGTAAGTTTGTAAAGGGAAAAGTAACGGAAGAACATCTATTGGAACTATGTGATGCCGTACAGCTTCAGGATAAGTGGGATGAAAGGGTCTCGAGCCTTTCGGGAGGCATGAAGAGGAAGCTGAACATTGCCGTTTCTTTAATTCACAATCCAGATATTCTCTTAATGGATGAACCGACTGTGGGAATTGACCTTCAATCCAAGCTTGAAATCAATCATTATGTGAAGAGATTAGCAGAACAAGGAAAGACGATTGTGTACATTACCCATGATATGAGTGAAATCGTGAAACTTTGTGATAGGATAGGTGTGTTGCAAAAAGGTGTCATGAAATTCACCGGGACTCTGAAGCAAGCGGCCGGGAGCTTCCGGAAAGATGGATACTACAATATCGGGATAGAAGAAGTGGTGTATAGGCTATTGAAGAAGACGGATGATGTGTTTTAATAATGGTCTAGATGAGTTGCGTTAACAGGGCAGTAGTATGCTTTAATCAAACGTTTGATTAATAGATGTAAAGTCAATTAAGGAAGTGAAGGAAGCATGTTCTTAGTTGGAGCAACCCAAAAGGTCCTCAAGAATCTCGACATAAAAGCAGTCCCCTTTAAGGAAGGTATGGAAGAGGGAATGGATAGGTGGCATGTCAATTCATTTAAGATTGGCAGATATACTTGCCTTACGATGATAAATGACCTGACTCTCTATTGTGTAACCATCGTGGGGGTCAAGAAGAAAGATTTTCTGAATCTCAAGGAATTATTGGTAGAACATTTACGGGAGAGTTTGATCGCAGAAGAAATCAACCCCGAGCTGATTGATGCCTATTTGGAAAATGCGAAAGAAATGATCATAACTACTACAAATAATCGTAGTACATTGGGATACTTGAAAGAAGTTATTCTAAGCATGCAATATGACTATCCATTGGGTAGGGACATAGTGGCTGCGGACATTAATGAAATTAACCACTACAACAATCGGTTCGTCCATTTAAGATCACCGGGCTATCCGATAAAATTGATGAAAGAGCAATTAGAAAAAATGTAAAGGGGCTGTCTCATAAGTCCTTTTTCGAATGAAATAACGCAAAATTGAGGAGGCAGAAATGTTGTTAAATCAACATTTCTGCCTCTCTCTATTTATTCAATTTAGGCTTAACTACCCTTTTGGGGACAGTCCCTTTTTTGCATTAGTCATCCTTAGAATAGCTAAATGGAATGATTTCGTCATCCCACGGGTTTTTCTTGATTGGGTTTGTATGTTGGTCATTATTTTTGCTGAGCGAATCTACCTTTTGATTCACACGTTCCACTGCAGAGTTCACGCGTGAGACATCATGATGAACCTTATTGATCTTTTTCAGCTGTTGGCGTTCATTTCTTTGTTCAAGTTCCTGAATCCTTCTTTCGATATTATGGGTTTGGGGCAGCTTCGTTTCGAAGTTCAATTCCAGGTGATGGCGGTTTCCGTTTTGTCGGGGGAATGGATAAAAACCATGATGTTTCATTTTTTCACCCTCCTTTAAAGCTGGATAGAAAGCTATCTAATATCGTATGAAAAATTTAAATAAAGTGACAATACTAAAGCCTAAGGGGTATGGATGAAAAAACAAATGATCGGCTGAAATTACATTTCTATAAATTTGCAGAAATCATTCAGTTCCTATATCGTTTAGAGTAAGAAGAAACTTTCTTCCGTTATGAAACCAATATAGCGATCATCCGTATATATAGAAAAGAGTGTAAGTCAGGAGGATAATAATAAATGAGTCGATTTCTTGCTGATGTTGTTCCGATAGTGGTTGCAATCCCGATGGTCATGCTAGTGGGGTTGATTAGCTTTTTTGCCTTAGATCAATCCTTCATGCTTTCGATAGTCTTTTCACTGGTCGGCGGTGGCCTCACATACTGGTTGGGTTCACTCTATTTCTCTTCACGATTTTTAAAGAAACATCAACTTACAAGAAAAGAGTATCAATATATAAAGAAAAATATAGAGGAAGCAAAGCCAAAGATATGGCGGGTTCAAAAAGCCCTGATTTCCGTTCGTCACCTTTCTTCTTTCAAACAGAGGACCGATATGATCAAGATGATTCGGAAAATATATAGTCTGACTAAAAAAGAACCGAAACGATTTTACAAGGCAGAGTCTTTTTATTATTCGCATTTGGATTCCGCAATGGAATTGGCAGAGAAGTACGTTTTTTTAGCACAACAGCCGAAAAAGAGTAAGGAGCTTGAACTCTCTTTAACCGAAACCAGAAAAACGTTAAAGGAATTAAATAAAACCGTAGAGAAAGATTTATATAAAGTCCTTTCCGATGATATTGATACCCTCAATTTTGAATTGGACGTTGCAAAACAAACTATTCAAACACGAAAAGAATCAAAAATAGATGAAAGCAGGAGGCTAAAATGAATAACAAGGATTCCGATTTGTTGAATAATGCCAGTAACTCTAATTTAATGGATGATCTTTTAGCCAATCCTTTTGACGAGGTAAAACAGCAAGATACGTTATCTCCACAGGAGATAAAGCCGGTCAAACTGATCGATGTGATTCCTGAAGAGAACAGGGAGAAGGCCTACCAGCTTGCTAAACAGATTGACCCTACGAATCATCAGGCCATGATTTCTTATGGAACGCCAGCCCAATCAAAGTTACTGACCTTTTCCAACTCAATGCTTGAGCACGTGCAAAAGAAGGATGTTGGTGAAGTAGGCGACATTATCAGTGATTTAATGAAGAAATTAAACGAACTGAGCCCGGATGAGCTTAAAAGCGAAAAACCTTCATTTTTCGCAAGAATGTTCGGAAAACTGTCGGGATCGGTACAGGAAGCACTTTCGAAATACCAAAAAACAGGGGCCCAAATCGACCGAATCAGCGTGAAGCTTGACCGTAGCAAGAATGTCCTCCTATCGGACATCGTCATCCTTGAAAAGCTCTATGAAACGAATAAGGAGTATTTCCAAGCGTTGAATGTTTATATAGCAGCAGGGGAAATCAAGCTTGAAGAATTATATGAACAAACCATCCCTGCTCTTAAAAAATCGGCTGAATTGAGCAATGACCAGATGAAGTTTCAGGAAGTCAATGATATGCGACAGTTCGCTGAACGGCTGGATAAAAGGCTGCATGATTTGAAATTGAGCCGCGAAATCACAATTCAAAGTGCACCTCAAATCAGGTTGATTCAAAATACGAATCAGGCCCTTGTCGAGAAAATACAATCGTCAATCATGACGGCCATACCACTTTGGAAAAATCAGGTCGCTATTGCGTTGACTTTGATAAGGCAGCGCCATGCCGTAGAGGCACAAAAGCAGGTGTCCAAAACGACGAATGATTTGCTTTTGAAGAATTCGGAAATGTTGAAAGTCAATACAATCGAAACAGCGAAAGAAAACGAGCGGGGACTTGTAGATATTGAGACATTGAAGAACACACAGGCCAATTTAATTTCCACTCTTGAAGAAACACTTAGAATTCAAGAAGAGGGCAGACATAAACGCCGTCATGCTGAGCAGGAACTTGCAGTGATGGAGAATGAACTGAAACAGAAGCTATTGGAGATAAAAGGCTAAGGGGGAATAATCATGGATGCTTTTGAAGCCATCAAAACGAGAAGAAGTATTGGGTTGGTCAAACAAGATTCTCTACCTAAAGAAATCATCGAACAAATTATTGAAGCGGGAACGTATGCACCTAATCACTTTCGAACGGAGCCTTGGCGATTCTTCGTGCTGATGGGTGAAGGAAGAAATAGACTCGGTCAGGTCTTTGAAGATATCGCCAAACTTGAAAATATGGACGATACGCCAGAAAGCTTGATAAGCAAAATGGAGAAAGCGAAGAAAAATCCACTTAGGGCCCCAGTAATCATTGCGGTAGGCATTGAACCTAGCGATAAGAAAAATATTATTCTAGCTGAAGAGTACGGAGCGGTTAACAGTGCAGTTCAGAATATGCTTTTAACGGCACATGCGTTGGGATTGGGAGCAGTTTGGAGAACGGGTAAAATCGCCTATCATGAAAAGGTAAAGGAATTTTTTAGCTTATCTGCAAAAGGAGAAATTGTGGCTTTTATTTACTTGGGGTATCCAGATATGGAGCCAAAGCCAGCTAAAAAAACACCAATCGATCAATTGACGACTTGGATTATGTGAAAAAGAAGCGGAAACGCTTCTTTTTTTTGTTTCCAATTAGTTTTAAAACTGATACATATGGTATTATCGAGTTAGTGGTAAATTACTATATTGGAAAACTAAAATGGTCAAAAAAACATGGTCTCATTAAATGAAATAATGCTGTTCTGTATGGGCAGATTTTAAATAAAGAGGTGAAATGGATATGGGAAATATTATATTACTTCTTGCGGGGGCAACTTTATTTTTGAATGGCAAGATGACTTTGGGAAAAGCGGATGCAAAAAATGTTGCGGTCTTTAATTTATTTGTTGGCTCATTTCAAGTAATCGGAGCCTTTTATTTAATTGTCGTTTCCGAACCAAGCAATGCAATGTCTTTAGGCAATGCATCGATCTTCTTATTTGGTTTCACTTACTTATATTTAGGGATAACCATTTTAAAAGGGATGGATGGAAGCGGTCTAGGATACTTCTCATTATGGGTGTCCATTTTGTCCCTAGTGTACGCAACTGTCGAGTTTTCTCAAAACGGCGACATGGTTAAGGGTTTGAACTGGTTGTTATGGTCATTCCTTTGGGGAATGTTCTACCTGATCAACACCAAAAAATTACTCATATCCGATTTTGTCGGGAAAATTTCGTTGATTCTATCATGGGTAACGTTAACCATTCCATCATTATTGACCCTTACAGGTGTCTTTGATGATCAAACGGTATACAAATCTTGGTCCTTTGTACTGGTAGCTTCTTTTATATATATCGGGTATTTGGGCTATGTAGCGTTATCTAGAAAGAAAATCATTCAAAAAATATAGTAGATAGTTAAAGGAGCAGTACGCCAGTTTGAAAAAGCTGATGTATTGCTCTTTTTGTGTATGCTCCCTATCGTTTAGGGAGGTGGCTTGATTCGCTTCATTTCAAGTGACGGTTTAGGATTTAGGTTGTACAATACATAAGGTAAATAAATTTTTGATGAATTAGGATGTGTCTATAGATGAGGACGATTGATCCATTTGAAATTCTTGATGGAAAAGCGATTAAATATCTGGATGTCTTTGGCGTTGAAAATGGTATCGCGCTAAAAAGTAAGTATGAAGATAAAACGTATTGGATTTATGACTACTATTGCATGCACCAGACATGTGATTGCCAGGAAGTGTATCTAGAATTCGTTGAGGAAAAGAAAGACCAAAAACAAGCGGGACAGCATTTTGGAATACGAGTTTCTTTCCGTGACGATCAATTTGTTCTGGAGGATTACAATATATCTAAACAAAAGGCGATGGATATCGCTGAAGATACGTTGAAATATAGCAAAGACGTTATGGAACTGTTTAAACAACGTTATGAGAAAATGAAGAAAAAAGGTACTGAGATTATTATCGAGAGTGCAAAAGCGGCTAAAATGCCTCATGTCCATAAAGAACCTGTCATAGGCAGAAACGAACCTTGTCCTTGCGGCAGCGGGAAAAAATATAAAAAATGCTGTGGTGTGGCTTAAACATATCAAAGAGGCTGGCTTCATTCGAAGTCGCCTTTTTTTTGAATAAAATGGATATCTGGGTGACATTTTAGGAACATGTGTTCTATAATGAAGGAGTGAACAGGTATAATGGATAATAAAGGTAGTTAAAAAGTTTCAATTTTCTGAAAAACTATTTTTTATTTCCAAAAATCTGGTATATATTAGTGAAAGAGATTTTTTATCTCTTTAATGGTTAGCGACAACCAGATGGGATAGATCTCCCTCACCGAGGACAGTCAAAATTTGTACGAAGGAAGGGGTAGTCAAATGTCGAGAGAAAAAAGATTAATTCCTTACAAAGTTATAGAAGTAATGGAAACGCCGAAAGAAAAAATTCCCGAAGGTGTGGCGCTTGTTAAAGCACCGGAAATTTGGGAGCCGAGCAATTATGGTGAAGGCGTGGTCATAGCTGTCATCGACACAGGTATAGATAAGGAGCATCCGGATTTAAAGGAGAGAATCATTGATGGCAAGGATTTTACTGGAACCGGCGATTATCATGACGATAATGGGCATGGGACACATGTCAGTGGTACGGTCTTAGCGACCATTAATAATGATGTTGGTGTCGTAGGTGTGGCACCTAAAGCAAGCATTCTCGCTTTGAAGGCTTTAAATGGAAAAGGACAGGGAGATATCAATTGGATTAACGGAGCATTAGAGTATGCAATTAATTGGCAGGGGCCGCTGGGAGAAAAGGTTTCCATCATCTCACTTTCACTTGGAGGTCCTCCAGATGATAAGGAACATGAACTCATTCAAAAAGCGATACAGAACAATATTCTGGTCGTTTGTGCAGCAGGAAATGGTGGAGATGGGCGTCATGAAACGGATGAGTTAGACTATCCAGGCGCCTATCCAGAAGTGGTGGCAGTTGGAGCGGTGGATTTAAGCCGGAATTTGGCTGACTTTTCGAATACGAATGATGAAATTGACATGGTGGCTCCGGGGGTTGAAATTCTCTCCACATACCCTGGAAGTAAATATGCTAAGCTCAGTGGTACATCAATGGCCACACCGCATGTGAGCGGGGCTGCTGCCCTCTTGAAAATTATCACGGAAAAAGAATTCGGTCGTAAGTTAACGGAAGCGGAACTATATGCCCAGCTGGTGAAAAATACGGAAGACCTAGGGATAAATAAGAAAGCGCAAGGCAATGGACTGCTGAATTTAGCGATGGTTGAGCACGGTGCAAAGAATGAAATCAGAATCACCATTGAATCTGACAGTCTTCAATTACCAAGTAAAACAATGGTCTTCGAATATTAAAGTAAAAGAGGCCCCAAAAATTTGGGGACCTCTTCCTAATTCTATCACTTTTTATTCTTTCGCAAGGCTACCAAAAGGGCCAAAATCGAGATGATTAAAGATATAACACTAAGAGTGATGACCAGTGTTTGGCTGTTATCATCTTCTTCTATGGACTCCTTTGACTTGTCCATAGAATCGGAATGCGTGTGATCGCTTTCTGAGGTATGTTCATGACCAGCCGCGTCTGCACTGCCTTTGGAAGCTGTCGTAATTTCCGTTATGGAATGTGGCAGGTCGGAACCTTCTTCACCGCTCCATTCGACGATTTCCCCATCAGCATAGTATTGAAATGCATCCCAAGCTAACTGAGTCTCTTCATCGGGATTTTGGGCGACGAACGAAAATTGCTGGAATTGTCCTGCCGCAATTCCATCACCCGTAGCTTCCCAGGTTACCGTTTTGACTCGCCCTTCTTTATCTTTTTCCGTTGTCACCTTCCAATCTGGTAGTGGTTGGTAACTTGAAAATATGGTACCTTCAGGAACTTTTAAAGCGACTTTCGTAGTGGATGAATCTTTTTCAACCGGTACCTTCAGTGTATAGGTTTCCCAAGCTTCAGGTGCGGACGTGCTTGGTTGGACCGTCACATGGGCATGAGCTGACCCAGCAAAGAGGAATAGGGCTGCTAATGTAGAGGTAAAAAACTTTGTACTATTTTTCATGTTTAAAATTCCCTTCTGGTTATGAATTCCCTACTAAAATTATGAAATCTGCATCAATAGAACCGAGTTCCTTCGTTAAACCATGAACTTGTATTTTCCATTTTCCCGACATGGCTATAATTGATTGGGCTTTGAATTGACCTTTATTTCCTTCTTGAAGTTGCAATTTTATTTCCCCAACGTCTCCTTCCAAAGATTCCATAGTCAATGTAAGTTGTTCGATATTTGTATAAGGATTGCCCTCATCATTCTTTAACTCTACTTGAATGTAGTTATCCCCGGTTTTATTGGGGGTTACGGATAATGTCACCTGATCATCATCTTCGGTGATCTCCGTTTTCTCTACAGGACCGGGAGAAGAATTGGCTGTCTGTACATTCGTTAAAAGAGCGGCAATAAGAAGAACCATGATTCCTATACTAAACTCTATCCCTGTACTGAGACCCAACTTCTTTGTTTTTCTTTTCCCACGGACTAAATGCAACGCCCCAAATCCTATCATGATTAACATAAGTCCAATTTTACCGAGTAATAATTGTCCGTATGTGGTATGTAGTAAGGAATATAAGGTTGGGACATGCTGAAAGCTACTATAAATGCCGCTGACTATTAGAACAATCACAAATAGAATTGCCCATGAGGAAAACTTCTGAATGACTGACCAATAAAATGTTTTATTATCATCAGTCACTTTTGGATTATAGGACTTTGGCAGAATCACCAGTATGGCCAATAATCCGCCTAGCCATAAAGCCATGGATACTATATGCAAAAAATCCATTGATACAGCCCAATATTGATGAGTCGTATCCGTGGTATGTCCGATAAATGCCTTGCAAACCATCAAGGAGGAAACAAGGACTAAGGATAAAATGAACGTGAGCTTGTTGAGTTGATTTCTCATCATGAAGAAAATAGCTATAAATAAAACGAGTAGTAACGTAATTTCTATTAACCATATACTTCCGAACTGAGTAGACTGCATTACTTCTTTTAGATACGTTCCATTAAAGGCATGCTGCCAACCCACTTGAGCGTCAATCGTAACCTTTAAAGGGAGGCTGAGAAGAATGGAAATCGCCAATCCAGAATACGATAACCAAATGTAGCGCCGGATTCTCCTATTGATTGGACCAGGAAGAGGACTTTTTGATAACGATAAATAGAAAAAAGATACACCACTTAGAGCAGCAAAGCAAAGATATTGAAGACTTTGCAGAAAGACTTGAATGGAACTGGGGAAACCTCCTTCATCTTCTGTATTCATTTGATCCGACGGGATATTTGACTTGCCATACTGAAAGGGAATGGTACCGTCGATAGGGTGGCCATCACTAGAAACCACTCTCCACTTAATGATATAACTTCCTTCTTCCAAAGAACTTGACCATGTTGCTTCAAGTGTTTTTTCAGAAACTTGGATATCTTGAAGTGGTACTTCGTTTTTGTTTTTGCTGATTACTTTTAGCGAATAAAATGAAGGTTGTATGTCTTCACTGAACCGAATGCTGATCGTTTCAGGAATAGTGTCTAAACTCTCATTCGGACTAGGGTTAGAGCTTATAACCGTTGCATGGCCAAAGACCGTCATTGGGGAGATAAACAAGGCGAGAATACTGACAAAAAGCCATATGGAATTCTTCATTTTGTTGTGTTATCACCCTTTCGTAAAGATTCTATGAACTAGTATAAAATGAAATTGTGAAATAACAATGAAAAAGTAAGAGAATCTTGCTACATTTTTGTGCTTGTCATTATTTGTATTATTTACTCGTAAGTTAGTCACTAATCATTAAGAGAAATAATTGAAGGTTTCTTCCAGTAAATCTTTGGGGGGAATTCAAAAAAATCTTCGGTTTTTAGTAGGGGATGTAACTCAAAGTGCGGTTTTAATTCTGTCCAAGCAAAATAGGACAAATTAAAGAACTTGTCCTATTTATATATGGGTAATTCAATTTTGACTTCGGTGCCATGGCCTGATTTGCTGTTAAAGTGAACTTTTCCCTGGTGCGCTTCGATAATACGGCAGCTAACGGTCAAACCGAGTCCCGTTCCTTTTTCTTTTGATGAATAAAATGGTTCCCCGAGGTGCTTCATGCGATTTGTTTCTATTCCACAGCCATTATCCTTGATGGTGATGGTGATTGAATCATTAATTTGCTCAATCTCGATCGCTATATGGGATGCCGATGCCTCCAATGCATTTTTCAACATGTTTATGAATACTTGTTTAAGCTGATTTGCTTCACATAAGATTAGCGGTATCTCATTTTTTAGCTGTATAGAAATTTGCGTGGAGGAAGAATTGGCCTCTAATTTAAGCAAGTCTCTAACTTCACCCATCAACTCAACGATTTGATTTTCGCTGAGTGTGAGTTCTTGTGGTTTCGCTAGGACCAGCAGTTCACTTACAATCAAGTTAATGCGGTCCAGTTCACTAAGCATGATGGTATAGTATTGTTCGTGGGGATGATCACTACTACTCAATAGTTGCACGAAACCTTTTAATGAAGTTAGCGGATTCCGCACTTCATGTGCGACACTTGCTGCGAGTTCACCGACAATGGATAGTTTCTCGGATCTTCGCAAGCGTCTTTCTGTTTCGCGAATTTGTGTAACGTCTTTTGCATAAGTAATGATTCCCGCTAATTCGTTCCCTACCAACATTGGTACAAATGTACATGAAAGTAAGATGTAATTCCCATTTTTGGTAACGAACTCTATATCTTGTCCTTTTTTAATCCCTTTTTGTTTTTCGACTACATATTCACAGGAAGAACGGATAAGCTCTTTAGCTTCGCTGGAAAAATTCAAATCGACAAACAGGTCGCCCTGAACCTCTTCGTTATGAAACCCCGTTACGGCTTCGAACCTAGGATTGACAGTTGTAATGGTTCCCTTCAAATCAAGCATGAGCACTGGGTATGGATTGTGTTTAAATAAAGATTTATAGCGCTGTTCACTAGCCAGCAGTTGATTTTCCGCGGCAATTCTTTCAGAAATATCCCTGCCTATGACGACCAATCCTTTTCTGGACCCATCCTCATGGAATATTGGGACTTTGATGGTATCGAAGGTCTTGAAATTACCGTCAGGAAGAGGGATATTCTCCTCACAACGCGTAATTTCCCCCATTTCCCATGTTTCTTGATCGGAGTCTTCGCAGTAAATCAACGATTCCTTGTAAAATTGAGAGTATTCAGCTAGCTCGCTATCTTTTTTTCCTTTATAATCGACATTCTCCAATTGGAATAATTGAAGTCCAACAGTATTTGATTCTAGCCATCTACCTTCTCCGTCCTTGAAGTTCACAAAGTCCACCATTGAGTTGATGAGGGTACTTCGAAGTTGCTCCTCTTCTTTTAATTGTTTGAGCTCTTCTCTTTTAGATAGATAGAGAAATAAAATCAATCCGATTAATAGGACAAATACAAACCCCTCTACTCTCTGGAGGAGAAGGAATACTTCTTTATCTTGTAAAGTAGTAGTTAGATAGTAATTGAAAATAATTAATGTGGTCATTCCAGAAAGAATGTAAATTACTAATATGATCCGTTTTGACATAAGGGTCTCCCTGAATTTTCCGACATTTCCAAAGTTGAAATACATACACATTTTAACAAATTATAGAAGGGAAATATATGGTTCATGATAAAAAAACAGGTATAAGATTACCTGTTTTAGACTGTAGACAAACTCGATGAAAAATGTGAACGTTGATTTCCACTTCAGGCACTCGCTTTCCGCGGGCGGTCAGGGAGCCTCCGCGGTTTCGCCTGCGGTGGTCTCCCCTAGACGCGCATGTCCCGCAGGAGTCTCGTACCTTCCGTTCCAATCAACTTTGCGTTATCATCAAGTGAAATTTATATATTGGCAAAAGAGTATGGTTTAGATTACTTTAAGGGACTTTTTAAAAAAACAGGCGATGCCTTTTGTCGACAAACTGAAACAGGTATAAGATTACCTGTTTTTCTTTAAGAATGTTAGGTTCTTTTTTTTCTTGAAGCGTTTAAAGAGAAGGAAAAAGACTAAGAGCAGGAAACCGAGTACAATTAATGTATATTGATTCATTTCTATGGAGAGTAGTCCGTATGGGATTAAGGATAGAAAGAAAAAGTAAATGAGATTGCCTAATGCGGTTGCGATTAAGAAATCTTTGTAGGTGACGGAGCTAACTCCAGCTGCCAGATTTATTAAACTTGTCGGGATGAAAGGGAAAATTCGACCTGTAAAGACATACATGAACCCATGGTCCATAACAGATTCCTGCCAATCATTACCCATCTTTCTTAAAATCAATGCCTGGAACCAGTGTCTGGCGGCATAGAAAATGATTCCTGATGCAACCACGCTTGTAAGCCAACTCCATAAATATCCGAATGAAAAGCCAAAGATCGTGACATTGATTGTTAAGAGTAAAATTAGGGGAATGACAGTAAAGAAGTTCTGAATAATCATCAAGACGAACGTCACAATAAAGGTAAGTAGAAGGTTTTCTGTTAATATGGCTATCACGGAGTCCAAATCGCTATTCCAAATCAGTGTGAACAATTCCGAATTCAGTCCGATGAAGGTTATTACAATCAGGAGGACGAGTAAAGTCAATATTTGTTTCAACATATCACCACCATTTATCATTTTTTCCGGGTATGGGTGAAAAAAAGAGCCGCTGCATGTAGCAGACAGCTCTTTTTGAAAATGAATGTTCTTTTACATTGTATGCAGGGATTTCAAAGCAGCTTTCCAAATTGAATTCTTTTATTCATTATATAAATGATGGGTGCACCAATCAGAAGGACGAGGAACTCTTCGGTAGCTGTAATTGCCCAGGTCAATAAGAACGGGACACCTAAGAATAGATTTAATTCTATGGCTATCAGGAACATCGTCAACGTGAATACGATGATGGTAACGGCCATTCGACCCTTAATGCCCGTTATGAAACGGGAAGAAAAGATGACAAGCAATAAGGCTATCAGAGATTGCCCGACCCCGAAAATCAAATCATATGCCCCTAGCTGTGAAAAGAACAAGTTCGATATGAACACACCGACGACTATGCCGTATATATATTTTTTATTAAATACAATAAGATGATTCAACATTTCGGGTATGCGAAATTGAAACACCCCGAACATAATCGGTTGAAACACGAATGAGACAGCGATATATATGGCAGCCAATAGTCCATTTATCGCGAGTGTACGAATATTCATTTTTTCTCTCTCCCTAGTTTTTTATCGTGGGATGGTTACGAACCACGTTTAGGCTTTTGCCCGAAGTTTAATAGTATCGTATATAGGGCAGTTACGTCAATTTCAAGAGTTTATGCGTGATATGAGATTTTCAGAATAAAGGAAAGCTATTTTGCTTTAGTGTGATGAAGAATGGTACTATTCATACAAGAGATAAATGGGAAAGGATGAAAGCAAATGTCAATAGAGGCTGTTAAGAACCACTTTAAGCAGTGGAGTAGGGAAGCTGATGTAATGGAATTCGAAACATCTAGTGCAACGGTAAATCAAGCCGCGGATACAATCGGTGTCATTCCTGCTAGGATTGCTAAAACGTTGTCATTTAGAGGAGAAGGGGACCAAGCAATACTGGTCGTAGCTGCGGGAGATGCGAAAGTGGATAATAAGAAATTTCGAAAGATGTTTGGGTACAAGGCTAGGATGCTTTCTCCAGATGGTGTTCTTCAACAGACGGGACATGCAATCGGTGGAGTTTGCCCCTTTGGGTTGGCGAATGACCTGGATGTATACCTGGATGTGTCGATGAAAAGGTTCGGAACAGTTTTCCCGGCTTGCGGAAGCGCGAACTCAGCTATTGAACTTTCACTTGCGGAATTATTTCAATATTCAAAAGCAACGAATTGGGTGGATGTCTGTAAGGATTGGGACCAAGAATCTGATGAGTAAGTTGCAGAAACCTCTCATTTGAATCAATATAGAAAGTCCATATAATTGGATTTTATTCTGCGCTGGGTTAGGGAAATCAGGGAGATATGCAACGATGGAGGGTCATTCATGTCCAATGTCAAGTTTACACATAACGATAGTAGTTATCACAGCCTCAAAAATCTATATGAGGAAAATATCACGGTCAAGAGCATTGCTCAAGAGTTGGAGTTCTGCAGCAAAGATGAACCGGCCATTCCTATTAAAATTAAAATGGAAGAAAAACATTTTGATACATTGGCGGTGGAAGATGAGGGGGAGATTGTTGGATATATCGATAGGCATGAACTTGGTGAAGGGGAAATTTCAGATTATATGAAGGTTTTTTCTCCAAGGGAGCTTGTATCGGATTCAACGCCTTTGATTCAACTATTACATATTTTCAAGAAGAAGACACGGGTATTTGTGCTGGAAAATAATTCAATAAACAAGTTGATCACCCATGCTGACCTCCAAAAACCACCGATCAGAATGTTGATTTTCGGTTATATCACTCTTTTGGAGATGAGACTTAGTGATATCATCTTGCATCGATTCGGGGGTGAAAGCTGGTATCCGATGATCAGCGAGGATCGTCTTCATAAGGCAAATCAATTATATGAAAGAAGAGTGGAGAAAAATGAGGAAATTAACTTAATTGAATGTATCCAAATTAGTGATAAATTCGACATTATTCATAAGGACAAAGAATTGAGAGCCTTTTTCCAAATCCCTTCAAAGAGTAAAGGGAAGAAAGACGCCAACGCCATTCGGAAGTTACGGGATAAGATTTCACATGCCAATGAACTCGGGTTGGATATGTCTTGGATTGACATCATAGAAGTGGTCCAAACCTGTGGTCGACTACTGGAGATTTCCGAAACTTATCAGTATGAAAGGTAATGAATAATGCTTTACCTACATTCACTAGAAAATTTGCGAAGACATTCAAAGAAGAACCCACCATTGTGCAGGTTCTTCTTTTTGGTATATAGATTTCTTCAACGTCAAAAATCCGGCAGTTCATCCAGGTTATTTTCCTTTATGCCATCCGGTTCGCTTCGCAATATATCCCGACCGTATTTATGAAAGACGTCGACATTGGCGAGTGCCCCGGCTTTTGCTTCCGAAAGTGCTGTTGGATAATCAAGTTCTCTTCCAGTACTTGTCTTTATGGCGATGATATTGTCCTCGTCGTTTTTCCTTACGGCGACAATTTCCTCTTTATCGCTACCACTTTGATTGTTAGCTTGTGGCGTAGCTTGTTGTTTATAGGATTCATAAGCTTCTTCAAATGCGTCCATTGTACACCTCCTCTTTATAGGGTGAACCATTTTTCCAGCAATATACGAACTGGATTTCGTCATGATTCAGCCGTTTTTCTGTCCAAATGGACCGAATTTTCGGCCCGATTTTATTTTTCACCTTCATTCCATCAGTTTTTAATCTTGGCATGGCACTTGCATTATATATAAGCGAAAGTGAGAAATCTTTTAGCTGAGGGAGGAAAAGAATCATGAATGTAAACCAGGGGACAAGTACAGTGGAAAATGAAACGTTGAAGGACGTTAAAACAATGAAGGCAGCGGTGGTCAATGAATTTAATCAAGAGCTTGAGATAAAAGATGTGCCCATTCCGGATTTAGAATATGGCGAGATTTTAGTCAAGATTAAAGCATGTGGCGTATGCCATACAGATTTGCATGCCGCACATGGTGACTGGCCGGTGAAACCGAAGCTGCCTCTTATTCCTGGACATGAAGGTGTAGGCATTATCCAGAAGGTGGCAGAAGGTGTTACATCATTGAAAGTGGGTGACCGAGTGGGGATTCCATGGCTCTATTCGGCTTGCGGCGAGTGTGAATACTGTTTGACCGGCCGTGAAACGCTCTGCTTGGACCAACTGAATGCAGGGTATTCGGTCGATGGTGGATACGCAGAGTATTGTAAGGCACCAGCTAAGTATGTCGTCAAGGTTCCTGAGGGGCTGGACTTTGCGGAAGTTTCCCCTATATTCTGTGCAGGCGTGACGACATACAAAGCTCTAAAAGTGTCAGAAGCAAAGCCGGGTGATTGGGTGGCCATCTATGGAATTGGCGGACTTGGGCATGTCGCATTGCAATATGCGAAAGCGATGGGCTTTAATGTCATTGCCGTCGATATTCAAGATGATAAGCTTGAGCTTGCAAAAGAACTAGGGGCAGATTATACAGTGAATGGTTTGAAGGGCGATCCCGTTCAAGCGATTATGGATAAGGTTGGTGGAGTACAAGCAGCTATTTCGGTTGCCGTGACGAAAAAGGCTTTCGAACAGGCTTACAGTTCTGTCAAAAGAGGAGGGACACTCGTCGTGGTCGGATTACCGAATGAAGAACTTCCCATTCCGATTTTTGATACGGTATTAAATGGTGTAACGGTAAGAGGATCAATCGTTGGTACGAGAAAAGATTTGCAAGAATCTCTTCAATTTGCGGCAGAGGGAAAAGTACGGACCAATATTGAAACAAGGCCGCTTGATGAAATCAATGATGTGTTTAAAATGATGGAAAAGGGTGAAATTAACGGCCGCATCGTTTTAACATTAGAATAGAAATGAATGAAGGGTGTCCTATTGATGGGGGCACCCTTGTTCAACTTATTGTCCGCTATGATTCTTTTCATTTAGGATATATCGTAATTTCCTCATGGAAATCTGCAGACGCTTGGCAGCTTCATTCCGGTTTCCATATGTTTTTTGCAGGGTTTGCAGGACGAGCTCTTTTCCGATGGTGGTTTCGAGCTGTTTAATTTCCAAGAGGATATTTTCAAGCGTCAGTTCATCATTTTCATTAAAATCCGCTATAAGCTTCTTGCGCCATTCTTCAAGATGGTTTTCAGGTAAGTGTGGGTCCGTTGCTGAACACTTCTTGGATGAAATAACTTGGGTAGGCAGAACGATGTCGTCTGCTGTAATTTCCTGTTCATGATCTGCGAGAGTAAGGGTTCTCATGACGACATTAGATAGTTCACGGATATTCCCAGGCCAGTCGTAAAGCTGTAATTTTTCGATAGATTCTTGTGAAAAGGTAACATCAGGCTGACCATGTCTTTCAACCAAATGTTCTACGAGAAGTGGAATATCTTCTTTTCTATCTCGTAAGGCGGGGATTTCAAGAGTAACAACATTCAGGCGATAAAATAAATCTTCCCGAAATTTATTATTTTCTACTGCTTGTTGTAGATTTTCGTTAGTGGCGGCCACCAATCGGGCGTTTGTCCGTAAAGTCCCGCTGTTTCCAACGCGCATAAATTCCCTCGTTTCCAACACCCGCAAAAGCTTGACTTGGATAGCCGGGCTAGCATCTGCAATTTCATCAAGGAAAAGGGTTCCGTTCCCAGCCACTTCAAAGAACCCTTTTCGCATTTGAGTGGCACCGGTGAAGGCTCCTTTTTCATGGCCGAATAATTCACTTTCAAGCAGGGATTCTGAAATCGCTCCACAATTAATCGCGATAAAAGGTTCACGGTTACGTGGGCTTGCTGAGTGAATGAAGCGGGAGAGTACTTCTTTACCAGTTCCCGTTTCTCCTTCGATTAAGACATTAACCGATTTTTGTGCCACTTTGAAAGCCATTTCAGTCAGTTCCTTCATTAATATACTTCCTCCGATAATGAGACCGGAGTCCTTGGCCATTCTCTGAATGAAATGCTGATTCGACGCTGTGTTTTCATTCAAGAGATTTTCAAGCTGTTTTTCCAATACTTCAATATCAATAAAGGGTTTTTCCATATAATCACTTGCCCCAAGTTTCATTGCACGGACAGCGGTCATGACTGTACTGTACCCAGTCATGATGAGTGCCTTACAACGAGGTTGTTTTAGCTTGAGATGCTGCAAGAGGGAAAGGCCGTCGCAATCTGGAAGCTTTAAATCAATCATTGCTGCATCATAATGTTGCTGCTCAAAATCTATGGCATAAAAGTCATTTCCACTGTTTACGACGTGTACCTTGTATCCTTTCATCGTAAACAGGCGGGATAAAAAGGTACCAACCTCTTTTTCATCGTCCACAACTAGTAAATGAAACATGCTATATTCCCCTTTCAATATCTGTCGGCAAGGGAAGCTTTAGAAAAAATGTACTTCCTTGGCCAGGAGTACTCCATACGTCAATTTTGCCGCCATGGTCTTTCGCAATGCCAAGACTAACGGACAACCCCAATCCTGTTCCTTTATCACGGTCTTTTGTCGTATGAAAAGGATGGAAAATGAGCGGTAGGCTCTCAGGTTCAATACCTGTCCCATTATCAGCCACCTGCACCACCATATATTTCTCCATTGAATAGGTATGCACGCTAATTAATTTTTTTTCTGAAACATCATGATCTTCCAAGGCATCTTTGGCATTCAATAACAAGTTGATGATAATCTGTTCGATTTGCTGTTGGCTTCCCTTGATATAGGGGAGATCGTCTTGTAGCGATAGGCGAATGGATATTTGTTTCTTTTCGAGTTGAAATTTCAGCAGGTTCATAACTTGATGGATGGCTTCATTAATGGAGTAATAGTGGAACTTGTATTCATCCTGCCGTGAAAAGGTAAGCAGGCTTTTGACAATTTGCCTGCATCGGTCGCCACAATTTTGTATATCAGTTAAAAGGCCATAGTCAGGGTGTTCGGGAAGACTATTTCTTAATAAAAGTTGAGAATTACCAAGGATGGCCGTTAATGGACTATTCAATTCATGGGCTACTCCAGCTGCCATTTCGCCGATGGCTCCTAGCTTGTCGGCATGTAGTAACTGAGCTTCCATTTTCCTTCTTTCAGTGACGTTTTTATAGTAAGAAATGACTCCGTATACTTGCTGCTCCTTGTTTTGAATGGGGTAAGCGTGCATTTCCATTATGACACCATGTTGAAGAAGAATTTCCTGAAACCCAGGCTTACCAAGTGAAAAGGTTTCTTGAACGAGAGCTTGTGATGCCTCTTTCAAAGGGGATAAATCAAAAAAATCCTTGGCAGAGTCATTGGCTTTGTAGACTCGACCCTCCCGGTCAAAGACGATGATCATATCTTCTACCGCTTTGAAGGTATCCTCCCATTCCTGTTTGGAATGAAGCACATCCTTATAGAGCTGGGCATTCTCAAACGTTAGCGCTAGCTGTTTTGATAATTGTTCAAGAAAGACCAATTCATCCTCATGCCACTTTTTGTTATTTTTCCTACCGAAGGTTAAAACCCCGATTTCTTTACTCTTTCCGTACAAAGGCATCAATAAGAGCGTTTTAATCTGAAGAGATAGCAGTTTTTCCTTTTCTAGATAGGTTGGGAACATTTCGTCTTCCACCTGGAGAAGATGAAGGTCTTTTAAGGAATGTAGTTGATTTCTTGGTTCCATTTCAATTTCGCAATATCCCTGTGGGCACATATGGAGCAGGGTTGGTTCTTCTTCATATAAAAAAATAAAATGACAGTCATCAAATGATATCAGTAATTTAAGTTTTTCGATTACATGTTGCAAAATCTCCTGAATATCCACGTCTTTATTCATGGTTTTGGTAATATCATTCATGATTTCAAGTTGCAGATTTTTCTTTTTTAACTGATCGACGGTTTTCTTTAGTTCCGTGTAATATGTTTTTTTCGAAGATCTCACACCGGTCATTAAATCTATCATTTCACTTTTGTTCATGTTGGCACCTCCTATAGGGCTGTAAGGAGCAATTGCTTAATCTGTTCTAGTGACATATCACGAGGATTCGTGATCATGCAGGCGTCATCAATAGCAGTCATGCCTATAGTTTCAATCATGTCAGAAGTAATGCCGACGTCACCTAAATTCCTAGGTGCGCCTATATCTTGTGATAACTCCCTTACAAAGGCAATAACAGCAGTCCCAGCTTGTTGCTCTGACAGAGCCCTTGTATCAATCCCCATGATATCTGCCATTTGGCTGAATCGGCTAGGGGAAGCGATCCGATTGAAATCCATGACATGGGGAAGAAGGATCGCATTGATTTCACCATGTGGAAGCAGATACTTGCCGCCTATGGCATGGGAAATCGCATGGGCGGCTCCTAAAATGGCATTGGAAAAGGCAAGTCCGGCTTGCAGGCTAGCCATTGCCATCGCTTCTTTTGCCTCTTCATTGTGCTTGGACGCAACGGATGGACGTAGGTATCTGGAGACAGTGGAAAGGGCGTTTCTTGCTTGAACATCCGTGAGTGGTGTTGCTGCGATGGAAACATAGGATTCGATAGCGTGAGTCAAGACATCCATTCCCGTGGCCGCAGTCAAGTCTGGGTCCAAGGTTGTCAATGTAGCAGGATCAACGATTGCAATATCAGGAACGAGCGACTTTGAAATGATCGTCATCTTTTTCTCTCGAAACGAATCGACAATCACCGAAAACTGGGAGACTTCCGATCCTGATCCAGCAGTGGTCATGATCATCACCATGGGCGGAAGAGGGGAATGTACTTTATCAACGCCTTCATAATCACTGATGATTCCGCCATTCGAAGCCAATAAAGCGACTCCTTTGGCGACATCCAGTGCACTGCCCCCTCCAACCCCAATGATGGCATCACACTCATGGTCAAGAAAAATCGAACAGCCGGCTTCTATTTCACGATCTTTGGGATTCGTCGTCGCGTCGATAAAGGTAGCATAAGAGAGCCCTGCCTCTTGACAGGATTTTATTACGATATCCAGCCAGCCTGCATTGGCTACACCCGAGTCACTAACAATCAGTACCTTTTTCGCCCCTAACCGGAGGCATGACTCACCGGCTTGCTCTATCGAACCTTTTCCAAAAATCACTTCAGGCATCACAAATTTAGTAATGGACATCCTCGCCCCTTCTTCCCTGATTAAAGTCTTATTCTCTTTGTACTACTTTCCCGAAAAATCGGTGAATTCCTGTATGTTTTCAAGATAAAGTTTAAAAATTGCGACAAAAAAATAGGATAAACCAAATTTTCTCCTTCGTAACTCACCAATAATTTCTAAAACATGTAGAAAAGGTACTTTAGACTAGCTAGGATTTGGAATAATTAGGATAAAAATACCTATTTAATATTTTCTGGATATTCTACAATATGTTTAGAGAGTCTAGTAAATTTAGGAGGGAATCTATGAAAAAACCATTTCTATCACTTACATTAGCTACTACATTAGCATTAGGTGGTGTTAGTAGTACCACTGTGCTGGCAGCGCCTGCTTATTCGTCTCCGAGTGAAAAAGCACCATCTTCCGACAAGCAAATCGTTAAAAGGATCAATGTCGACAAAATCTACAAGAACATTGCATACCTCTCACAATCACCTCGTGTGGCAGGCACGGAATCAGAATATCAAGCCGTCCAGTTCATAAAAAAACAATTCAAATCTTACGGGTACAAAGCGGAAATTGAAGAGTTTCAATTTTTATCCTATACCGATCCTAACAAGGTGGAACTCGCTTTCGACGGATATGATGGGGAAGTTCAGCCAAAACATTTAACGTATTCCGTTAATGGGGACGTTACCGGTGATGTAGTGTACGCTGGATTAGGAACGTTGGAGGAGCTTGAACAAACCAATGTTTCCGGGAAGATTGCACTGATCCAACGAGGAAGCATTGCTTTTTCAGAAAAGGTATTGAATGCAGCTCAAAAAGGGGCGGTTGGTGTCATCATTTACAATAATGCTGATGGGGATTTAAACGGGACCCTAGGAGGTGTTAATGACCAATACGCACCATCTGTTACAATCACGAAAACAGCTGGGGAAGAGATCGCCGCAAAACTGAAAAATGGGGAAACGGTAAAGGCCTCCATGAAAATTGAGGGTGCTTCTTCGGGAGAAAAAACGTCTTATAATGTAGTGGCAACGAAAAAAGCGACCAAGAATGTAAAAGCGAAGAAGAGTGACATCATGTATGTTACCGGACATCACGATTCAGTGGCTGGGGCACCAGGAGCGAATGATGATGCATCAGGAACTTCCGTTACGCTTGAGCTTGCACGTGTACTGAAGGATCTGCCTACAGATACGGAAATTCGCTTCATCACCTTTGGCGCAGAGGAAAATGGATTGCTAGGTTCACAACATTATGTGGACAATCTATCAGAAGATGAGATCAACAGAAGTATTGCAAACTTCAATCTGGATATGGTCGGTAGTAAGGATGCCGGGGATTTGATTCTCATGACGAACGATGGGGAACCGAATCTAGTAACGGATCTTTCACAGGCGTCGAGTAAAAGACTGAACGGTGTAGCTACCCCTTATGGAGAGGGAGGTCGAAGTGACCATGTATCCTTCTCTGAAGCAGGTATCCCTGCGGCCTTGTTCATCCACAATCCATCAGAGCCTTGGTATCATTCTCCAGATGATACGATTGATAAAATCTCAAAAGAAAAGCTTCAAGATGTAACACGGATTGCCGGGACAGCGGTCTATGACCAAGCAAAAGTTCAAGAGAAAAAACCGAAACCTAAACATAAAAAAGGCAAAAAACAAAGAATGCCTCATTTACATTTCAAACAGGATATTAGATAAATAAGAATGCCGAGAGGATGCAGGTTGCATCCTCTTTTTGTGATTTATTTTAAAAAATGGAGGTAAAAAGACTTAATCATATATCGAACTTGCTGTGAGGAAATTCCTATTAAACTACTAAATTAGCGTATTTATTCCTATTTATCTCTCGGACTTTAATCCTTATAATGGAAAATATGTAAAATATGACATTTGTTTATTCGAGAAATTATTTATGAGGTGATTCTTTTGGGATACGTACAAGGACGGAGTGATGCTCACTCTACGTTTTTCTTTAGTGAAATGGATAGTATGAATGGGAGGAATACCCGATTAGAACAGAAGGATACATGTAGAAGTATCCGATTTAAAGAAGTGGATGTTGTAGATGACGACAATTAAACTGAATCATGCAGTTGTGACAAAACAAGTAAGCCAGGTGAAAACGGCCGTGGATGGGACGACAATCGGGGCACTTCCGGCCGATCAGCTCGGCAATAACGATCTGAGTTTCACATCGAAATGGGAAGAACGGGAGACCAATCTGGAAAAGACCTTCAATCAATACCTGACAATCGTCAAAAAGAACCTGGAAGACACCCGGGCGAACGTGGATTTACTGAAAGAGCAGGATGAGGCCATCACCCATACTGCAGAGGGGTATCAGCCATTATGACGATATTCGAAGCTAAGCCTTTGAAGTCGGCCGTCAAGTCACGGGCCAAGCAATATGAGGATCTCAAGGGGCAGGTAGAGACACTGAAAAAGGAATTTCAGGGAATCGTCGACTTTGATGAAGAATTGGCGGGAGCCGGGGCGACGGCCATCAAGAACTTTTACCGGGCACAGGTTACCGTGGCCAATGCCTGGATCGAATTATTCACGACACAGATTAGCTTTCTAAAAGGCATTCCGGCCATATTGGAAGAAGCGGACCTATCCGGTGAGACCGTGGTCGAGGTGCCGTTTTTAGAGGGGGAAGTGACCCACGGTCTCTCTAACGCCAAGTCCATGGTGAACCAGCAGGCGAACGATCTTCAGAAGATATTTCAGAACATTGATGATATTCTTCCGCTTACGGTGTTCAAACAAGATGATTTCCATGAGAAAATGGAAAAAGCTGAAAAGGAAAAGAATACGACCATCAAGAAAGTGAAGGAAGTTGACAGCAAGCTGGTCGAGGAATACGAAATGAGCGAGGGTCAGGAAAAAGTGGCCATTGGCCTTGTACAGGCCCTCATTGAAGCCACCAGTCAGGACGGTACCATTTCCCCGATGAACTTCAACCAAAGCGCCTTTCAAGCGAGTGCAGCCTATCAAGTGAAGGACGAAGTGGCTGCCAACATGAAAGGCTACCGGGAGTTCAAGAAACAAGAGGCCGAAGCCCGGAAGCTCGAGAAGGAAATGGAAGAACTCGAAAACCGGTCAGCCTTAGAAAAAACTTTGGATGCAACTAAAACACTTGCAGGAGAAATGACGGGGTATAATGATTTCTTGAGAGCCACAACCGGAGTCGATCCCGTCACGGGCCGCAAGCTTTCCAAAGCCGAGCGAATCGCTGCGGCTGCGATGGCCGCAGCCGGATTCATCCCCGTCATCGGCTGGGCAGGTCGCGCTGCCAAAGGCGGAAATGCCGTCTATAAAACCGTGAAGGGGCTCAACGCTGCGGACCATGCGCTGGATGCCTATAAATCGACAAAAGCCATGGATATCCTCAAGCAAACCGAAGCCGGCCTATATGGACTATCCGCCGCCAACGGCCTCGGCGAAGCCGTCACCGGCAAAGACATGTTTGGCAATGAACTCACGGAAGAACAGCGCCAAACCAGCCTGATGACGGCCCTTGGCATCACCGGTATAGCCGGGGCAGCCAAGGCCGCAGACAAAATGGCAAGCGGAACAAAACTCATTCCCTACAGCAAAGAATATGTACATAATAAAGTCCAGAAAGCCCAAGGTACAATCAAGGATATGGGCAAGGCCATCGGGAAAATGGAAGTGCCAACTGGAGTTAAGGTCAGGGAAGTAGCAGATACGACTGGAAATACTTATAAAGCTATTGGTGTGGATAAGACGACGATAAAGGATCTTGCGCAGAAGATTACGGCGAAGGGTGAGGGTAGTAAGGGTGCGGTTGAAAAAGATGATTACTTTATAGGGACATTAAAAGGAGAGAAAATTCATTTAAAAGGTGTCAAGGTAGAAAAAATTATTTACACTAAGAGACTTCCAGAAGAAACAGCTAAACTTAGAAAAGAATTTAATAGTTCTGTTAGGAAGAATTTTCTTAAAGAATTTGCTAACGACCCCGTAAGAGTAGAATATCTTAGTAAAGCTGGTTTAGGTGAAGGTGATATTGATAGAATGAAAGATGGGCTTAATCCTAAAGGGTGGCAGGTTCATCACAATTTACCCTTGGATGATGGTGGTACAAATGATATCACTAACTTAGTATTGATAAATAATGACCCTTATCATAAAGCGGTTACTAATGAACAAAACTCTTTAACAAGAGGATTAGCTCCTAAACAAAGTAAAACAATTAATTGGCCCATGTTTGAGGATGATGTTTATCCACCAAAACCTTTTAAATGAAGGGAAGAGTTGATATGCCACAATGGAAAGACTTGTTGATAGAAATAGAAAAAATTGAAGGGAAATATGGTAGTTCACTTAGAAAACCAGCATCAGATACAGAAATTATAAAAGCGAATCATAAAATTCAGCAGACATTAGGAAACATTGAACTACCTAAGTCGTATATTGAATTTCTCAAGAAAATAAATGGGTTAGACTTTAATGGATTAGTAATCTATGGAGTTGATGACGTACTACTTGATAAGGATGTAGATGAAGACATTCATGGGTTTATTGAGACGAATGAGCTTTGGTATGAAAATGAATGGCAAAAACAATATGTATTTTATGGTGATTCTGATACCGCATGGTATTGTTTTGATTTAAAAGAGAATGTATATGTAGAACTCGATAAACCCTCAGGAACACTAATTCAGTCATTTGAAAGTTTTGATTCGATGTTGAGTGATGCACTTGAAACATGTCTAATGTAATGAAGTTAGTAAGAAAATAACTATTAAAATGTAACCTTGATTGGCTAACTGAACTGTGCCCTATAAAATGGACAGTCTAAAAAAAGACCTATAGTTTAAACAGCTAAAAGATGGCTCCCGTATTGTGCGGGAGTCATTCTATTT
>NZ_JBIWCW010000023.1:0-47266 GCF_044761665.1 Peribacillus sp. NPDC097295 | reverse complement strand
TTCAACCGTTTCGATTTTTGGTTTTTCTATTTCGATCATCAATAAACCCTCCTTCAAAACGTCAAAACCCCGGCAAGTAAACTTGTCACTTAACCGAAATTCCCCATGTATACGTTCCCGCTGTGCGCAACAACTGAAAAATTAATCTTCTGTAAGAACGCAAACTCAGTATTATATCCCATTATTGACAGGAATACAAAATCTATACAGAAAAATTAAACACGGCGACGTTTTGGCGGACGACATCCGTTATGTGGAACTGGAGTTACATCTTTAATTGCAGTTACTTCTAGGCCAGCAGCTTGAAGTGCACGAATAGCAGCTTCACGTCCTGCACCTGGTCCTTTAACTGTAACTTCAAGAGTTTTCATCCCATGCTCAATAGATGTTTTAGCAGCAGTTTCAGCAGCCATTTGTGCAGCGAAAGGAGTAGATTTACGAGATCCACGGAATCCTAATGCTCCAGCACTTGACCAAGAAATAGCATTACCATGAGAATCAGTGATAGTAACGATTGTGTTATTGAAAGTTGAACGAATATGTGCAATACCAGTTTCTATATTCTTTTTCACACGACGTTTACGTGTATTAGTTTTACGTGCCATGAAAAGTAACCTCCTTTACTAATTATTTTTTCTTGTTAGCTACAGTACGACGAGGTCCTTTACGCGTACGAGCATTGTTTTTTGTATTTTGTCCACGAACAGGAAGACCACGACGGTGACGTAAACCACGGTATGAACCGATTTCCATTAAACGTTTGATGTTAAGGGAAATTTCACGACGTAGATCGCCTTCTACTTTTAACTTGTCAATGATATCACGAATCTTATTTAATTCGTCTTCCGTTAAATCACGAACGCGAGTCTCTTCAGAGATACCAGCTTCTGCAAGAATTTTAATCGCAGTTTGTTTTCCAATACCATATATATATGTTAATGAGATAACAATTCGTTTGTCACGGGGAATATCTACTCCAGCAATACGTGCCATGCTTGAGTGCACCTCCTTCTATTTAGCCTTGTTTTTGTTTATGTTTAGGGTTTTCGCAAATAACCATAACTTTACCTTTTCTGCGGATAACTTTACACTTTTCGCAGATTGGTTTGACTGATGGTCTGACTTTCATTGCTATCTAACCTCCTTATACAGATCGGAGCGTAACCGGATTTATTTAAACCGGTATGTGATTCTGCCGCGAGTTAGATCATACGGGGAAAGCTCAACCGTAACTTTATCTCCAGGCAAAATGCGAATAAAGTGCATACGAATTTTACCGGATACATGAGCTAAAACAGTATGACCATTTTCTAATTCTACCTTAAACATTGCATTTGGCAAAGTCTCTTGTACTGTGCCTTCTACTTCAATTACATCGTCTTTCGCCATTAAAGTGATTCTCCCTTCTCTATGCGTGAACCTATTACAGGTACACATCTTTCCGTCAACTTTACTTCAGTCCAATTATCCTCAAAAGTCTTACAATTCTGCATCAAGTATTCACCATTTTGTAGAACCAGGCTTTAACTGAGGACCTTTATCAGCTGGACCGAAATGAGGATTTATGGGTCCTCATGTAAGTCTTGACCGATTCCGTGACCGACATACTCTCAAAAAAAGAGAAGCAATTAGTCTCGACATAGGCTTGAATAGCATGGGAGATGTTTGAAAGGCGCACGCCTGGCATAGCTACTTTCTACCCTCTATATCATGACTCTTTTAGAAAACTACTAGAGTCTTTGCATTTCTTCAACAATTTTGCCGACCGGATATGTCCATGAAGATTACTTAATACGTAATCGCCCAATTCAGGGAATACCAAGTGCAAGAACCTGATCGATAAATGTGTAAATGCTGTTGCGAAATCCATTATACCCTTTGTATGAAAGGAATGCACCAAATTTAAATAGGAAGTTATAAAAATGGTAGGATTTCAATAATCATCAAGGATAATTATTTTTGCAAAGAAGCGAGTAACACATCAATGTTTTCAAATACCTTATTAATATCTTGCTGTCCATTAATGTCGACTAAGTACCCTTTTTCTCCGTAGAAATCAAGAAGTGGCTTAGTTTGTTTCAAATTCACATCTAAGCGATTTTGAACCGTTTCTTCATTATCGTCAGCACGTTGATATAAGTCCCCGCCGCAACGGTCGCATACATCTTCTTTTGTTGGAGGATTGAAAACAAGGTGATATGTCGATCCGCATGATTTGCAAATACGACGTCCTGTCAATCTTTCCATCAAGATGCTTTTATCTACATTGATATTAATTACAAAATTAATTTTTCGGTCTAAATCAGCAAGAATGTTTTCAAGTGCCTCTGCTTGGGCCACAGTACGTGGGAACCCATCAAGTAGAAATCCTTTTAAGCAATCTTCCTTGCTTAATCGTTCACGTACAATGCCGATGGTTACTTCATCAGGAACCAACGCGCCTTTATCCATGAATGATTTAGCCTTTAAACCTAATTCTGTTCCATCTTTGATAGCTGTTCGGAACATATCTCCAGTAGAAATATGAGGGATGTTATATTTTTCTACGATTTGTTCGGCTTGAGTACCTTTACCAGCACCCGGTAGCCCCATTAAAACTAGATTCAATGTTCTTCCCCCTCAAACTCTATAATGGGTAAAGGGAACATGTCGTTCCCAAAACTCATTACTTTATAAAGCCTTTATAGTGTCTCTTCACAAGTTGTGCTTCTAGCTGTTTCATCGTATCAAGGGCAACCCCTACTATGATTAACAAACTAGTTCCGCCAATCTGAGCAGATTGTGGAAGATCAGCAAACTTAATGAAGAATACCGGTAAAACGGCAATGGCTGCTAAGAATAGTGAACCAACGAACGTTAAGCGATATAAAACACTAGTTAAATAATCTTGTGTACTCTTACCTGGACGAATCCCCGGCACATAGCCACCTTGCTTTTTCAGATTTTCAGACATTTGTTCAGGGTTAACCTGAATGAATGCATAAAAATAAGAGAAGGCAATAATAAGAGCAACATATATGATCATGCCAATTGGCTTAGTATAATCAAGGTTGTTTGAGATCCAAGTAGTCACGTCATTCTTTCCAAAGAAAGTAGCGATCGTAGTTGGAGTGATAATAAATGCAGATGCGAAGATTACCGGAATAACTCCCGCAGCATTTACTTTCAATGGTAAATGAGTAGACTGGCCACCCATTTGTGTACGACCTACCGCAGCACGCTTGGCATACTGAATAGGAATTTTACGTAATGCTTGCTGAATGAAGATTACAGCAACCACGATTGCTAATACTGCTACGATGATGAGGATAATCGTTACAATTCGTAAGAACAGTTGGTCTCCAGCATTCTCAAACTGCTGTGCATATATCTGATTTGCCGTAGTAGGCAAACTAGATACGATACCAGCAAAGATAATGATAGATATCCCATTACCAACACCTTTAGCAGTAATCAACTCTCCTAACCACAAAAGAAAAGCTGTTCCTGCCGTTAAGACAGTCGCAATAAGCAAGTATGTTGTAACCCCAGGAGATTCAATTAACGTGCCACCAGACATATTGTTAAATCCGTAAGACATACCCAAAGCTTGGATAAATCCTAGGACAATAGTGAAGTAACGTGTAAATTGAGCCAATTTACGGCGCCCTGCCTCCCCTTGTTTCGACCATTCAGTGAACTTTGGAACAACGTCCATCTGTAATAGCTGTACGATGATCGATGCCGTGATATACGGCATGATTCCCATCGCCAAAATAGAGAAGTTTTGCAGTGCTCCGCCGCCAAAGGTATTTAATAGACCAATGACGCTCATTTGATCCTGTTCAGCAAGAAAACCGGCATTCACATGCGGTACAGGAATAAATGTACCGATGCGATAGACGATTAACATGAGAAGGGTAAAAATTATCTTGTTTCTTATTTCACCCACGCGCATAAAATTGGAGATCGTGCGAAACATTAGATCACCTCTGTGTTACCGCCAGCAGCTTCGATAGCTTCTTTTGCAGTAGTAGAGAATTTGTGAGCTTTAACAGTAAGCTTTTTCTCAATGTTTCCTTTAGCAAGAATCTTGATTCCTGCTTTCTCTTTACTTACGACACCAGTCTCAAGTAAAAGAGCTGGAGTTACTTCAGTACCGTCTTCGAAAAGATTCAACGTATCAAGGTTTACGATAGCATAGTCTTTACGGTTAACGTTGGTAAATCCACGTTTAGGCAAACGTCTGAATAGAGGAGTTTGACCCCCTTCAAATCCAAGGCGTACACCGCCGCCTGAGCGAGCGTTTTGCCCTTTGTGTCCTTTACCTGCTGTTTTACCGTTACCAGATCCAATACCGCGACCTTTACGTTTACGTTCCTTACGAGAACCTTCTGCAGATTTTAACTCATGAAGTTTCATGTTGGCACCTCCTTGTTAAGTTAAAAATTATTTTATTGTTCTTTTACAGTAACAAGATGAGATACTTTGGTAATCATACCGCGAATCGCAGGGTTATCATTTTGAATAACCGTTTGATGCATTTTGTGTAAACCCAAAGTGTTAACTGTAACACGTTGATCTTCAGGACGACCGATCAAGCTGCGAGTGAGGGTAATTTCTAATTTATTAGCCATAATTCGATTTCCCTCCTTATCCTAACAGTTCTTGTACTGATTTACCACGTAACTTAGCTACGTCTTCAGCACGTTTTAATTGCTTCAATCCTTCGATTGTTGCACGAACCATATTAATAGGTGTGTTAGTACCTAATGATTTAGACAAGATATCACTTACTCCGCCTAATTCTAGGACCGCACGAACAGGACCACCAGCAATAACTCCTGTACCTTCAGATGCTGGTTTCAAAAGAATGTGACCAGCGCCAAAGTGACCATTCACAACGTGAGGAATTGTAGTTCCTACCATTGGTACAGTGATTAGATTTTTCTTAGCATCCTCAATAGCTTTACGGATTGCATCCGGAACTTCTTGAGCTTTACCAGTACCAAATCCAACATGACCGTTTTTATCACCTACAACAACTAGTGCAGTGAAACGGAAACGACGTCCGCCTTTAACAACTTTAGCTACACGATTTACTGTAACTACGCGTTCTTCAAGTTCTAATTTATTAGGATCAATGCTACGCATCTGTATATGTCCCTCCTTATCCATTAAAATTCTAAGCCGTTTTCACGAGCAGCGTCAGCTAATGCTTTAACACGACCATGGAAGAGGTAACCACCGCGGTCAAATACCACAGCTTTTAAACCTTTTTCAATAGCACGTTTCGCAATAAGTTCGCCAACTTTTTGAGCTGCTTCAGCGTTGCTAGTAGCTTCGATGCCGATCTCTTTATCAAGAGTAGAAGCACTTGCTAATGTTACGCCTTTTGCATCGTCAATCAATTGTGCGTAAATGTGTTTGTTCGAACGGAACACATTTAAACGAGGACGAGCTTCCGTTCCAGAAATCTTTGCACGTACACGTGCATGTCGTTTCTGACGAGTAGCATTTTTATCAAGCTTCGTAATCATTTACGTCACTCCTTTCGTTTACTTAAGCAGCATTACTTACCAGTTTTACCTTCTTTACGACGAACGAATTCGCCAACGTAACGAATACCTTTACCTTTATACGGCTCAGGTGGGCGAGTATCACGAATATTAGCTGCAAGAGCACCTACACGTTCTTTACTAGCACCTTTAACGATTACTTTTGTATTAGAAGGAACTTCGACTTCAACGCCTGCTTCTGGTTCTATTTCTACAGGGTGAGAATATCCTACGTTAAGGATAAGCTTTTTACCTTGCATTTGAGCACGGTAACCAACCCCAATAAGTTCTAGTGATTTTTCGAATCCTTTTGAAACTCCTTCAATCATGTTAGCGATAAGAGCGCGAGTAGTACCGTGTAAAGAACGGTGAGCTTTCTCGTCAGACGGGCGTGTAACAGTTAGCACGTTCTCTTCAACAACGATTGAAAGATCAGGATTAAATGATCTTGTTAATTCACCTTTAGGGCCTTTAACTGTAACTTCACTTCCGTTAACAGTAACAGTAACGCCAGCAGGGATTTCAACAGGTTTTTTACCTATACGAGACATATTGTGCACCTCCATTCTTGTGAAAATGTATTACCAAACGTATGCTAAAACTTCTCCGCCAACTTGTTTAGAGCGAGCTTCCTTGTCTGTTAAAACTCCGTGAGAAGTAGAAACAATTGCGATACCTAAACCGTTTAGAACGCGTGGTACCTCTCCAGTTTTTGCATATACACGCAAACCAGGTTTGCTGATACGTTTCAGACCAGTGATAACACGTTCGTTGTTTGCACCGTATTTTAAGAAGATACGGATGATACCTTGTTTGTTGTCTTCGATTAATTCAAAGTCACGTACGAAGCCCTCACGCTTTAAGATCTCAGCAATTTCCTTTTTGATCTTTGAAGCAGGAACTTCTAGTTTTTCGTGACGAACCATATTCGCATTACGGATGCGAGTAAGCATATCTGCAATAGGATCTGTCATGACCATTTTATTTTACCTCCTTCCCAAACTCGGGTTTTACCAGCTAGCTTTTTTAACGCCAGGAATTTGTCCTTTATGTGCAAGTTCGCGGAAACAAATACGACAAAGTTTAAATTTACGGATTACAGAATGTGGACGGCCGCAACGTTCGCAACGTGTATATTCTTGTACTTTAAACTTTTGTTCGCGTTTTTGCTTTACGATCATAGACTTTTTAGCCACGATTTCGCCTCCCTTTATTTAGAGATTACTTTTGGAACGGCATTCCAACTTGAGTAAGTAGTTCACGAGCTTCTTCGTCAGTGTTGGCTGTCGTTACGATAACGATATCCATACCACGAACTTTGCTCACTTTATCGTAATCAATCTCAGGGAAGATAAGTTGTTCTTTAACACCTAATGTGTAGTTTCCACGTCCGTCAAAAGATTTCTTTGAAACGCCACGGAAATCACGCACACGTGGTAAAGATACAGATACTAGCTTATCAAGGAATTGATACATACGCTCTCCACGTAGTGTAACCTTCGCTCCGATAGGCATACCTTCACGCAAACGGAATCCTGCGATTGATTTTTTAGCTTTAGTGATTACTGGTTTTTGACCAGCAAGTAGTGTTAATTCTTCAACTGCTGTATCTAAAGCTTTTGAGTTAGATACTGCGTCACCAACACCCATATTAATAACGATCTTTTCAATGCTTGGTACTTGCATTACTGATTGATAGTTGAATTTACCCATCAATGATGGTGTAATTTCGCTTTTATATTTTTCTTTAAGGCGGCTCATTGCTTCGTGTACCTCCCTTCATTTATGACTTATTTATCTAAAGATTCACCTGATATTTTAGCTACGCGTACTTTCTTGCCGTTTTCAATCTTATATCCAACACGAGTCGGTTTACCTGTTTTCAGATCAAGAGGCATTACATTGGATACGTGAATAGCAGCTTCTCTGCTGATAATTCCACCTTGTGGATTAACTTGAGATGGCTTAGAATGCTTTTTCACGATATTAATTCCTTCAACAAGCACACGATTTTGTTTCGGATATGCTTCAAGAATTGTTCCTTGTTTGCCTTTGTCCTTACCAGAGATGACTACGACTTTGTCACCTTTTTTAACATGCATTAGCTTGGCACCTCCTTGAAAGGCTTTACGAAATTTAACTTATAAAACTTCTGGAGCTAGAGAAACGATCTTCATGAAACTGTTATCACGTAATTCACGGGCAACAGGTCCAAAAATACGAGTTCCACGTGGGCTCTTATCGTCACGGATAATTACACATGCGTTCTCATCGAAACGAATGTAAGAACCGTCAGGACGACGCATACCACGTTTTGTACGAACAACAACAGCCTTAACGACTTCACCTTTTTTAACAACGCCTCCAGGTGTTGCTTGTTTTACGGTACAAACAATAACGTCGCCGATATTAGCATACTTACGTCCAGAACCACCTAGTACTTTAATAGCTAGGACTTCACGAGCACCTGAATTGTCAGCGACTTTTAAACGAGATTCTTGTTGAATCATGTACGGTACCTCCCTTCGGAATTAACTTAATCCGAATTAAATTAAATGATTACTGATTTTTCTACAACTTCTAAAAGACGGAAGCGCTTTGTAGCTGAAAGTGGACGAGTTTCCATGATACGTACAACGTCGCCTGCTTTAGCTTCATTCAGCTCGTCATGTGCTTTTAACTTTTTAGAGTATTTTACGCGTTTACCGTATAAAGAATGCTTTTTATAGGTTTCTACAACGACTGTTACGGTTTTATCCATTTTGTCGGATACTACGCGGCCAGTGTAGACTTTGCGTTGGTTGCGTTCGCTCATTATGCAAACCTCCATTCATTATCGATTAGTGACACCGATCTCTCTTTGACGAACAACTGTTTTCATACGAGCGATCGATTTGCGAACTTCACGGATGCGAGCTGTATTTTCAAGTTGTCCAGTAGCTAACTGGAAACGAAGATTAAATAGTTCTTCTTTAAGAGATTTTAGTTTTTGTTCAATTTCAGCAGTGGTTAGGTCTTTGATTTCATTAGCTTTCATTTGTTTCACCACCAATTTCCTCTCTTTTTACAAACTTACATTTGATAGGAAGTTTGTGTGCTGCAAGGCGCAATGCTTCTCTTGCCACCTCTTCAGATACACCAGAGATTTCAAACAATACTTTGCCCGGTTTAACGACTGCTACCCAACCTTCAGGAGCACCTTTACCGGAACCCATCCGTACTTCAAGCGGCTTAGCTGTGTAAGGTTTGCTTGGGAAGATCTTGATCCAAACTTTTCCTCCACGCTTCATGTAACGAGTCATCGCTATACGAGCAGCTTCGATTTGACGGTTAGTGATCCAGGAAGCTTCTTGAGCTTGAAGTCCAAATTCTCCAAAATGAACTTCACGGCCGCCTTTAGCCATCCCTCTCATCTTACCGCGGTGTTCACGACGGTATTTTACGCGTTTTGGCAATAACATATTATTTTCCTCCTTCCTCAGATTTCTTCTTAGTAGGAAGAACTTCTCCACGGTAGATCCAAACTTTCACGCCTAGCTTCCCGTAAGTAGTATCTGCTTCAGCATGAGCATAATCTATGTCAGCACGAAGTGTGTGAAGTGGAACTGTTCCTTCGCTGTAGTGTTCAGCACGAGCAATATCTGCACCGCCAAGACGACCAGAAACTTGAGTTTTGATTCCTTTAGCGCCTGAACGCATAGTGCGTTGGATAGCTTGTTTTTGAGCACGACGGAATGAAACACGGTTTTCTAATTGACGAGCGATGTTTTCAGCAACCAATTTCGCATCAAGATCTGCTCTTTTGATTTCGATGATATTGATGTGAACTCTTTTGCCTGTTAATTGGTTTAATGCTTTACGAAGTGCTTCAACTTCAGTACCGCCCTTACCGATAACCATTCCTGGTTTAGCAGTATGAACTGATACATTGATGCGGTTAGCTGCACGTTCGATTTCAACCTTGGATACAGAAGCATCACTTAGACGTTTCGCGATATATTCACGAACTCTAAGGTCTTCATGCAAAAGAACTGCGTAGTCTTTATCAGCGTACCATTTGGATTCCCAATCACGGATGATCCCGATACGCATACCGACTGGATTTACCTTTTGACCCACAGATTACCCCTCCTTCTTTTCTGATACAACGATTGTAATATGACTAGTACGTTTGTTAATTGCACTCGCACGACCTTGAGCGCGAGGACGGAAACGTTTTAATGTTGGTCCTTCGTTAACGTATGCCTCTGAAACGACTAGGTTATTGATATCCATTTCGTAGTTATGTTCTGCATTTGCGATAGCAGATTTCAGAATTTTTTCTACGACTGGAGAAGCAGATTTTGGTGTTAAGCGAAGAATCGCTACTGCTTCACCTACTTGTTTTCCTCGAATTAAGTCTGCGACTAAACGCACTTTACGAGGAGCAATACGAACTGTTCTAGCGACAGCTTTTGCTTGCATGAGATGCCCTCCTCTCATTAACGTCTTGTTTTCTTGTCATCACTTGCGTGACCTTTATAAGTGCGTGTAGGCGCGAATTCGCCTAGTTTGTGACCTACCATGTCTTCAGTTACATAAACCGGCACATGCTTACGACCATCATAAACAGCGATAGTATGTCCGATGAATTGCGGGAAGATTGTTGAACGACGAGACCAAGTTTTAACTACCTGTTTCTTGTCAGTTTCATTTAATTTTTCAACTTTTACCAATAAATGATCATCAACAAAAGGCCCTTTTTTTAAGCTACGACCCATGCGAGTACCTCCCTTCGTGATCGTTCTACGGTCCGATTAATGAACCGTAGCTCAACCCCGTTATTTTTTACGACGACGAACGATAAATTTATCGGATTTATTTTTCTTCTTACGTGTTTTGAATCCAAGAGTTGGTTTACCCCAAGGAGACATTGGTGATTTACGTCCGATTGGTGCTTTACCTTCACCACCACCGTGTGGGTGATCATTCGGGTTCATTACTGATCCACGTACAGTTGGACGTTTACCTAACCAACGATTACGACCAGCTTTACCAATGTTGATAAGTTCATGTTGTTCATTACCAACTTGACCGATAGTAGCGCGACAAGTAGCAAGAATCATACGAACCTCACCAGAATTTAAACGTACAAGAACATAACGACCTTCTTTACCAAGTACTTGTGCAGATGTTCCTGCAGAACGGACTAATTGTCCACCTTTTCCTGGTTTTAGTTCGATGTTATGAATTACTGTACCAACTGGGATGTTAATTAGAGGAAGTGCGTTACCCACTTTGATGTCGGCTTCTGGGCCTGACATAACTTCCAAACCTACTTCTAGGTTTTTAGGAGCTAGGATATAACGTTTTTCTCCATCAACGTAATTAATTAATGCAATGTTTGCAGAACGATTTGGATCGTACTCAATAGTAGCAACGCGTCCTGGTATACCATCTTTATTCCGTTTGAAATCGATGATACGGTATTGACGCTTATGGCCGCCACCTTGATGACGAACTGTTAACTTACCTTGGTTATTACGGCCGCCTTTGCTGTGTAAAGGAGCAAGTAATGATTTTTCGGGTTTGTCTGTAGTAATCTCAGCAAAATCCGAAGTTGTCATATTACGTCGACCGTTAGAGGTAGGTTTATACTTCTTAATCGCCATTTGTATTTCCCTCCTTCTCTAATGAATTAAGCTTCGAATAGCTCGATTTCTTTGCTGTCAGCAGTTAATTTAACAATAGCTTTACGGCGCTTGTTAGTATAGCCTGCATGTTTGCCCATGCGTTTGAATTTACCTTTGTAGTTCATGATATTTACCTTTTCAACTTTTACGCCGAAAACTTCTTGAACCGCATCTTTAACTTGAGTTTTGTTAGCTCTAACATCAACTTCAAAAGTATACTTCTTTTCAGCCATAGCGTCTGAAGAAGCTTCTGTGATTACGGGGCGCTTAATGATATCGCGTGCATCCATTATGCAAGCACCTCCTCTACTTTTTCGACAGCTGATTTAGTCAAGATCAATTTGTTGTGTGAAACAACATCAAGAACATTAAGACCAACAGCTTCAACTACAGTAACACCTGGGATGTTACGTGCAGAAAGAGCAACTTTCTCATCTAAACCGTCAGTAACGATCAACGTTTTAGTATCTACAGAAAGATTTTTAAGTACAGCAACAAATTCTTTCGTCTTTGGAGCTTCGAAAGTCAAGCTTTCAAGTACTAAGATATTCTCTTCCAATGCCTTTGCAGACAATGCAGATTTAATAGCTAAACGACGTACCTTTTTAGGTAGCTTGTAAGAGTATGATCTTGGAGTTGGTCCAAAAACAACACCACCGCCACGCCATTGTGGAGAACGGATAGAACCTTGACGCGCACGTCCAGTTCCTTTTTGTTTCCAAGGTTTACGTCCACCGCCTGCAACTTCAGAACGGTTTTTAACTTTATGAGTTCCTTGGCGTAAGGAAGCTCGTTGCATGATGATTGCTTCAAATAATACATGATTATTAGGTTCGATACCAAAGATGGATTCGTTTAGCTCGATGTCGCCAACTTGTGAACCTGTTTGGTTGAACAATGTAACTTTTGGCATTCTATTGCTCCTCCTTTCTCAGAAATTACTTTGCTTTAACAGCAGATTTAACTTTGATCAGTGCTTTTCTAGCACCAGGTACATTACCTTTGACCAATAGTAGGTTACGTTCAACGTCAACTTTAACGATAGCTAAGTTCTGAACAGTAATTTGTTCCCCACCCATACGTCCTGGTAATAGTTTACCTTTGAATACGCGGTTTGGAGCAACAGGACCCATTGAACCTGGGCGACGGTGGTAACGAGAACCATGAGTCATCGGTCCGCGAGATTGTCCGTGGCGTTTAATAGCACCTTGGAAACCTTTACCTTTTGAAATACCTACCACGTCTACTAAATCGCCTTCTGCGAAAATACTAACATTGACTTCTTGACCGATCTCATATGCAGCAAGATCCGTTCCGCGGAATTCGCGAATGAAGCGCTTAGGAGTAGTATTTGCTTTTTCAACGTGTCCCTTTTCAGGTTTGTTAGAAAGCTTTTCACGTTTGTTTTCAAAACCAACTTGAATTGCTTCATAACCGTCAGTTTCAACAGTTTTCTTTTGAAGTACTACATTGTTAGCAGCTTCGATAACTGTTACCGGGATAAGTTCGCCATTTTCAGCAAAAACTTGAGTCATACCGATTTTTCTTCCTAAGATTCCTTTGGTCATAAGTCACACCTCCTAGAGTAATTGTTCTTATTATATAAATTATAATTTAATTTCAATGTCAACGCCTGATGGTAAATCTAAACGCATCAATGAATCAACTGTTTGTGGAGTCGGATTAACGATATCGATAAGACGTTTATGCGTACGCATTTCGAATTGTTCGCGAGAATCTTTATATTTATGAACCGCACGAAGGACCGTGTATACAGATCTTTCAGTTGGCAATGGAATTGGACCAGCTACAGTCGCACCAGAACGTTTTGCAGTTTCAACAATCTTCTCAGCAGATTGATCAAGGATTCTGTGATCATATGCTTTCAAACGAATACGAATTTTTTGTTTTGCCATAATTTTCCCTCCTTTTCGCCTATTTTATAAATAGACTTTCTCAATGGAAATTTCCCACACACTCGCCATGGCAAAGCGGCCGGGTGTGTCAGCAACCTTCCATATCATCGCAGTCAAAGACCAACATTGTCTATTATACATCACACACAAGTTAAAAGCAAGTTAAACTTAAATCTTTCTTGTGCAACACACTTTTATTATTATACATACAATCATTAGGATTTACAAGTAGATTCTACATCTCTATTTATAACCAGTTTCTTCTATTATAAAATACCATCCATAACTAGTATTCAAATAGCTTTGTAATACAAAAAAAAGCAGATGGCGTCCCATCTGCTTCTCCGGAAGGCGTCCCTTCCAATATTCGATTTAGAATCGATTACTCTTGGATTGTAGCAACTACGCCAGCGCCTACAGTACGTCCACCCTCACGGATAGAGAATTTAGTACCTTCTTCGATAGCGATTGGAGCGATTAGTTCTACAGACATTTCAATGTTATCTCCAGGCATAACCATTTCTACGCCTTCAGGAAGGTTACAAATACCAGTTACATCAGTTGTACGGAAGTAGAACTGAGGACGGTAGTTTGTGAAGAATGGAGTATGACGTCCACCTTCTTCTTTAGAAAGAACATAAACTTCAGCTTTGAATTTGCTGTGTGGAGTAATTGTATTTGGTTTAGCAAGTACTTGTCCACGTTGGATATCTTCACGGGAAACACCACGAAGTAGAGCTCCGATGTTGTCACCAGCTTCAGCATAATCAAGAAGTTTACGGAACATTTCAACACCAGTTACAGTTGTTGGTTTTGCTTCTTCGTTGAAACCGATGATGTCAACAACGTCACCGACTTTAACTTGTCCACGTTCAACACGTCCTGTAGCAACTGTTCCACGACCAGTGATTGAGAATACATCCTCAACTGGCATCATGAATGGTTTTTCAGTGTCACGAGTTGGTTCTGGAATGTACTCGTCAACAGCTGTCATTAATTCATGAATTTTTTCTTCCCAAGCAGCTTCGCCTTCAAGAGCTTTAAGTGCAGATCCTTTGATAACTGGAATGTCATCGCCAGGGAAATCGTATTCAGAAAGAAGGTCACGAATTTCCATTTCTACTAGTTCAAGAAGTTCTTCGTCATCAACCATGTCGCATTTGTTCATGAATACAACAAGGAATGGAACACCAACTTGTTTAGAAAGTAGGATGTGCTCACGTGTTTGAGGCATTGGGCCATCAGCAGCAGATACTACTAAGATACCGCCATCCATTTGTGCAGCACCAGTGATCATGTTTTTAACATAGTCAGCATGTCCTGGGCAGTCAACGTGTGCGTAGTGACGAGTAGCAGTTTCGTACTCAACGTGTGCTGTAGAGATTGTGATACCACGTTCTCTTTCTTCTGGTGCACCATCAATTTGGTCATAAGCGCGTGCTTCTGCTCCACCTGATTTAGCAAGTACAGTAGTGATTGCAGCAGTTAAAGTAGTTTTACCATGGTCAACGTGTCCAATTGTTCCAACGTTAACATGCGGTTTTGAACGATCAAATTTAGCTTTTCCCATTAGGAATTCCTCCTTAAAAATATAAAAATAGTTTAAGTATATAGGGGCTGTGGGAGAAGAAAAATTCTTCCAACACAGCTTACATAAGTAGTTATACTTTAATAAGAGATGAAAATCAATTATTCACCTTTATTTTTTTTGATGATTTCTTCAGAAATGCTCTTAGGTACTTCTTCATAGTGATCGAAGTGCATAGAGAATGTTCCGCGTCCTTGTGTGTTTGAACGTAGAGATGTTGCATATCCGAACATTTCAGATAGTGGAACCATCGCTTTAACCATTTGAGTGTTTCCGCGAGCTTCCATACCTTCTACGCGACCACGACGAGATGTAATATCTCCCATGATGTCACCTAGGTAATCTTCAGGAATAACAACTTCTACTTTCATGATTGGTTCAAGGATAACCGGTTTACATTTAGAAGCAGCATTTTTAAGCGCCATAGAAGCAGCGATTTTAAATGCCATTTCATTGGAGTCAACATCATGGTAAGAACCATCGAATAATTTTGCTTTAATATCAACTAATGGGTAACCAGCAAGTACTCCACGATCAAGTGAATCAACTAATCCAGCTTGTACAGCAGGGATATACTCACGTGGTACTACACCACCAACGATAGCATTTTCAAATTCGAAGCCTTTACCTTCTTCGTTTGGTCCAAATTCAATCCAAACGTGTCCGAATTGTCCACGTCCACCTGATTGACGAACGAATTTACCTTCGACTTTAGCTGAACCACGGAAAGTTTCACGGTAGGCAACTTGAGGAGCACCAACGTTAGCTTCCACTCTGAACTCACGACGCATACGGTCAACAAGGATGTCCAAGTGAAGCTCACCCATACCAGCGATAATTGTTTGACCAGTTTCTTGGTCAGTATGCGCACGGAATGTTGGATCTTCGTCTTGTAGCTTTTGTAAAGCTTGTGACATTTTGTCTTGGTCTGCTTTAGATTTAGGTTCAACAGAAAGTGAGATAACTGGTTCTGGGAATACCATGGACTCAAGAATAACTTGTTGCTTGTCATCACATAGTGTATCTCCAGTAGTTGTATCTTTCAAACCAACAGCTGCAGCGATATCCCCAGCATATACTGTAGAAATCTCTTCACGGCTGTTTGCGTGCATTTGAAGGATACGTCCAATACGTTCACGTTTACCTTTTGTTGAGTTGATTACATAAGAACCTGATTCTAATGTACCTGAGTACACACGGAAGAATGTAAGCTTACCAACATAAGGATCTGTCATTACTTTAAACGCTAGTGCAGAGAACGGTTCAGAATCATCTGAATGACGTTCTACTTCTTCTTCAGTATCAGGAAGAGTACCTTTGATTGCCGGTACGTCCAATGGAGAAGGAAGGAAGTCAATAACGTTATCAAGCATTAATTGAACACCTTTGTTTTTGAATGCTGATCCACAGATAACTGGGAAGAATTCAACATTAACGGTTGCAGTACGGATAGCAGCTTTTAATTCAGGAATACTGATTTCTTCGCCACCAAGGTATTTTTCCATTAATTCTTCATTAACTTCAGCTACCGCTTCAATTAACTTTTCACGGTATTCTTCAGCTAATTCACGGTGTTCTTCAGGAATTTCACCAACAGTGATATCTGTTCCTAAATCATTAGCATAGAAATGAGCTTTCATTTCAATTAAGTCAATGATTGCGGAGAAGTTATCTTCAGCACCGATTGGTAATTGTACCGGATGAGCGTTTGCTTGCAAACGATCATGGATAGTTCCTACTGAATATAGGAAATCCGCACCGATTTTGTCCATTTTGTTTACGAATACGACACGTGGTACACCGTATGTCGTAGCTTGACGCCAAACTGTTTCAGTTTGAGGTTCAACACCTGATTGTGCATCAAGTACTGCTACAGCACCATCAAGTACACGTAGGGAACGTTCAACTTCAACAGTGAAGTCTACGTGACCTGGAGTATCGATGATGTTTACGCGGTGACCTTTCCACTGTGCAGTTGTTGCAGCAGAGGTGATCGTGATTCCACGTTCTTGTTCTTGTTCCATCCAGTCCATTTGTGAAGCACCTTCGTGTGTTTCACCAATTTTATGGATTTTACCAGTATAGTAAAGAACGCGTTCTGTTGTAGTCGTTTTACCAGCATCAATATGTGCCATGATACCGATATTACGAGTATTCGCTAAGGAGAACTCTCTTGCCATTTGTCTTTCTCCTTCCTATTATAAGGATTTTTTTGTTATATATCTTACCAGCGATAATGAGCGAATGCTTTGTTAGCTTCAGCCATTTTGTGTGTATCTTCACGTTTCTTAACTGCTGCTCCAGTGTTGTTAGCAGCATCCATGATTTCATAAGCTAAACGCTCTTCCATCGTTTTTTCTCCACGAAGGCGAGAGTAGTTTACTAACCAACGAAGTCCTAGAGTCGATTTGCGGTCTGGACGCACCTCAACTGGTACTTGGTAGTTAGCTCCACCCACACGGCGTGCTTTTACTTCTAGTACAGGCATGATGTTTTTAAGTGCTTGATCGAACACTTCAATTGGCTCATTCCCAGTACGTTCTTTAATTAATTCAAATGCAGAGTAAAGTATTTTTTGTGATTTACCTCTTTGTCCATCAACCATTAATTTGTTGATTAAGCGAGTCACAAGTTTAGATTTATAAATTGGATCTGGTAATACGTCTCTTTTCGTTACAGGTCCTTTACGAGGCATTATATTTCCTCCTTTCAAGAAAGTTCATATTTTGTTTTGGATTATTTTTTTGCTGCTTTCGGACGCTTAGTACCGTATTTAGAACGGCTTTGCATACGATTGTTAACTCCTGCTGTATCAAGAGCACCACGAACGATATGGTAACGTACCCCTGGTAAATCCTTTACACGTCCGCCGCGGATTAGTACCACGCTGTGTTCTTGTAAGTTGTGACCGATACCTGGGATATAAGCTGTTACCTCGATACCATTTGTTAAACGTACACGCGCATATTTACGTAAAGCGGAGTTTGGTTTTTTCGGTGTCATAGTTCCCACACGAGTACAAACACCACGTTTTTGCGGAGATGATACGTTAGTTTGTGCTTTTTTAAAGCTGTTGTAGCCTTTGTTAAGTGCTGGAGAGTTAGATTTAACCTCTTTAGACTCGCGTCCTTTACGCACTAATTGATTAATAGTAGGCATTACATTTTTCCTCCCTTCGCAATTTCATGTCTAGTACCACACATCCAGGTGGTTCATAAATGGGTAAAAACAAAGTCCTTGCAAATATTATTGCAAAAACATTTTTACTTTTTGATGGCAACAGTTGCTGCTCCGACATCAATACCACATGCTTTACCAAGCATTTTCATCGAATCAACGTATGTGATAGGAACATCCACTACTTTAGCCGTCTCAACGACGCGCCCAGTCAAGTATATATCTGCATCATCAGCGATGATAACTTCTTGAATTAAATTGTTCTTCAGAGCTCTAACTGTTTGTTTCGTTCCTATAACTACTGACTTTGCCTGTATTACTTTTTCATAAGACATGGTCCATATCCTCCAAAGTTACAGGGTAACATAGGAGCACCTTTGCTATAGTATCATTATTAGTCAGATGCTGTCAACTTGTTTCAAGAAATAATTTAAGCAAAAGGTTTTCCAGTTACATAATTCTAAACATTTTAAGTCTACCAAAATGGGTTGTTATGAATCGAAAGTTCTTGCTGCTTACCTTTAATAAAGAGAGTCCAGCTCATTTTATTAAAGAATCTCCATCCCTCTATACAGGGGGATGGAGGTCTTCAGTTTCATTAATCAACAGATACTGTTTCAGAACTTTCTACAACTACAGGGTTAGCTTTTCTGTAGCGAGGCATTCCGGTTCCGGCTGGAACAAGTTTACCGATGATAACATTTTCTTTCAATCCAAGCAATTCATCACGTTTTCCTTTAATTGCTGCATCAGTCAATACTCTTGTTGTTTCTTGGAATGATGCTGCAGACAAGAAGGAATCCGTTTCAAGAGATGCTTTTGTAATTCCGAGTAATACAGGACGTCCTGTAGCAGGCAATTTGCTAGTTAGCAATGCGCTTGTGTTTGCATCTGTAAACTGGTTAACATCCAATAGAGTACCTGGAAGCACTTCAGTTTCACCTGCATCAAGAACACGAACTTTACGCATCATTTGTCTAACCATAACCTCTATATGCTTATCGCCGATTTCTACCCCTTGCATGCGGTATACTTTCTGTACTTCATGAAGCAGGTATTCCTGGACGGTAAGAACATCCGTAACTTTTAACAATTCTTTAGGATCAATAGAACCCTCTGTTAATTCCTCGCCTCGGCGAACGAATGTATCAACGGTTACTTTTAAGCGCGCTGTGTACGGCGCTGTGTAAGTACGTGATTCAACCGCACCTTGGACAACGATTTCTTGTTGCTTATCGCGAATTTCATTGATAGAAACGATAGTTCCCTCAATTTCAGAAATAACAGCTTGACCTTTAGGGTTTCTCGCTTCAAATATTTCTTGGATACGAGGTAAACCTTGAGTAATATCGTCTCCGGCAACCCCACCTGTATGGAAAGTACGCATAGTTAACTGTGTACCTGGTTCACCAATTGATTGGGCAGCGATGATACCTACTGCTTCACCCACTTCAACTTCTTGACCAGTAGCCAAGTTACGTCCGTAACATTTTTTACATACACCATGACTAGTGTTACATGTAAAGGCAGAACGAATCCATGCAGTTTCAATACCAAGAGATTCAATATAAGCTGCTAGATCCTCAGTGATAAGGTCGTTTTCAGCCACAATTACTTCATTCGTTTCCGGGTTTCTAATGGCTTTTCTTGCATATCGGCCAATTAGACGTTCCTCCAGATGCTCGATAATTTCTGTACCCTCTCTCAAGGCAGAGATTTTCAAGCCGCGGTCTGTTCCACAATCATCATCACGAATGATAACATCTTGGGCTACATCAACCAGACGACGTGTAAGGTAACCAGAATCGGCTGTTTTAAGGGCTGTATCGGCAAGACCTTTACGAGCACCATGTGTAGAGATAAAGTACTCTAACACTGTTAAGCCTTCACGGAAACTTGATTTGATCGGTAATTCAATGATACGTCCAGCCGGGTTGGCCATTAGTCCACGCATACCCGCAAGTTGCGTGAAGTTGGAAGCATTACCACGGGCACCGGAGTCACTCATCATGAAGATCGGGTTGCGTCGGTCAAGAGATTTCATCAGTTTAGACTGAATTGTATCTTTCGCTGCACTCCAAATCGAAATGACACGATCATAACGCTCATCTTCCGTAATTAGACCACGTCTAAATTGTTTTAGAACGTTATCTACTTTCGTTTGAGCTTCTGTGATGATTTCTTGTTTTTCTTTTAATACAACAATATCAGCCACACCAACAGTGATACCTGCTTTTGTTGAATATTTGAAACCAAGGTCCTTCATCCGGTCAAGCATCTTAGAAGTTTCGGTAATCTTGAAACGTTTAAATACTTCCGCAATGATATTTCCAAGAATCGCTTTCTTGAAAGGATCAATAGCTGGTTGTGCTTTAATCAATTCCGAGATATTAGCACCTTTTTCCACGAAATATTTCTCTGGAGTTTTAGTTTCCAAATTATAACGAGTTGGCTCATTGATATATGGGAATGATTTTGGCAGAATTTCATTAAAGACCAATTTACCAACAGTAGTGATTAATAGCTGGCTGTTTTGTTCTTCCGTGAATGTTTCATTATTTAGTGATGAAGCGTGTACTGCACAACGAGAATGTAAGTGAACATAACCGTTTTGATATGCAAGTAAAGCTTCACTAGTATCTTTGAATATCATACCTTCACCGATAGCGCCTTCTCTTTCCAATGTTAAGTAGTAATTACCTAACACCATATCTTGAGAAGGTGTTACGACTGGTTTTCCATCTTTCGGATTCAAGATGTTCTGGGCAGCAAGCATTAGCATACGTGCCTCAGCTTGAGCTTCAGATGATAAAGGAACGTGGACCGCCATTTGGTCACCATCAAAATCAGCATTGTATGCTGTACATACTAATGGATGCAAACGGATTGCGCGTCCTTCAACCAATGTTGGCTCAAACGCTTGAATACCAAGTCTATGAAGAGTAGGTGCACGGTTAAGTAATACCGGATGCTCCCTGATGACTTCTTCAAGTACATCCCAAATCTCAGGAGATAATCGTTCAATTTTCCGTTTAGCAGATTTAATGTTATGCGCTAAACCTCTTTGAACAAGTTCCTTCATAACGAATGGTTTGAATAATTCAATCGCCATCTCTTTCGGCAGACCACATTGGTACATCTTCAAGTTAGGTCCTACGACGATAACTGAACGACCAGAATAATCGACACGTTTACCAAGAAGATTTTGACGGAAACGACCTTGTTTACCTTTTAACATGTGAGATAAAGATTTCAATGGACGGTTACCCGGTCCAGTTACTGGGCGACCACGACGGCCGTTATCGATTAAAGCGTCGACTGCTTCTTGGAGCATACGCTTTTCATTTTGAACGATAATGCTCGGAGCACCAAGATCAAGTAATCTTTTCAAACGGTTATTACGGTTAATAACCCGACGGTAAAGATCGTTTAAATCAGATGTTGCAAAACGGCCGCCATCCAGTTGAACCATCGGACGAAGTTCTGGTGGAATAACTGGTAGTACATCTAGTATCATCCATGAAGGCTCATTACCAGAGTTACGGAAGGCTTCTAATACTTCCAAGCGTTTGATAGCACGAGTTCTGCGTTGTCCTTGAGCTGTTTTAAGCTCTTCTTTCAACGTTTCTACCTCTTTTTCCGTATCAATATCTTGTAAAAGTTTTTTAATAGCTTCCGCACCCATTGCAGCTTGGAACTTCTTACCGTATTTTTCACGGTATGTACGATATTCTTTTTCAGAAAGAAGTTGTTTCTTTTCTAAAGTTGTATCGCCCGTTTCAGTTACCACGTAAGATGCGAAGTAAATAACTTCTTCTAAAGCCCGAGGAGACATGTCTAGGACAAGACCCATACGACTTGGAATTCCTTTGAAATACCATATATGTGAAACTGGTGCAGCCAGCTCAATATGACCCATACGTTCACGACGAACCTTAGCACGAGTGACTTCAACACCACAACGGTCACAAACTACGCCTTTATAACGGACACGTTTATATTTACCACAGTGACATTCCCAGTCCTTTTGAGGTCCAAAGATTCTCTCACAGAATAAACCGTCTTTTTCTGGTTTTAACGTACGATAGTTGATTGTTTCTGGTTTTTTAACTTCTCCATGTGACCAAGAACGAATCTTATCTGGTGAAGCAAGACCAATTTTCATATACTCAAAATTATTAACATCTAACAAGGGGCCTACCTCCCTTTTAATCTCCAGGTTTTACCCTGATTGCCTTCATATGTTCGGGCAATCTACACCGGATGATGGTTGATTGAATCAATAAGACTCCGACAAGGCAGCAGGATTCTTAAAGAAAAGCCTTGCTGCCAGTCAGAGCGGATATTATAGATTGATTTATTTAAATTATTTATTCTTTTGATGGTGCTCCTGCTTCAGTAGCAACCATATCTTTTGTTTCTGTATCCAGGCTTAATTTGTCTGATTGATTAGGGTCTTCTTCATCTTCTAAGTCACGCATTTCAATCTCGCGGTCCTCAGCATTCATGATTTTAACGTCTAATCCTAAGCTTTGAAGTTCCTTGATCAATACTTTGAAGGATTCAGGGACACCAGGCTCAGGGACATTTTCGCCCTTGACGATCGCTTCGTATGTTTTCACACGGCCCACGACATCATCTGATTTAACCGTTAGGATTTCTTGTAATGTATACGCAGCACCATATGCTTCAAGTGCCCATACTTCCATCTCACCAAAACGCTGTCCACCAAATTGCGCTTTACCACCAAGTGGTTGTTGCGTAACAAGGGAGTAAGGTCCAGTTGAGCGTGCATGAAGTTTATCATCGACCATATGTGCAAGTTTAATCATATACATGACACCAACAGACACTCGGTTATCGAAAGCTTCTCCCGAACGGCCATCGTAAAGTACAGTTTTTGCATCACGGGACATGCCAGCTTCTGCAATTGTACCCCAAACATCTTCCTCAGTAGCACCATCGAATACAGGGGATGCTACGTGAATGCCAAGTGCACGGGCAGCCATACCTAAGTGAAGCTCCAGCACCTGACCGATATTCATACGTGAAGGTACACCCAGTGGATTTAACATGATATCTACTGGTGTGCCATCTGGCATATAAGGCATATCTTCTTCAGGAAGGATCCTGGAGATTACCCCTTTATTACCATGACGTCCGGCCATTTTATCGCCTTCATGTATTTTACGTTTTTGAACGATATATACACGAGCAAGTTGGTTAACACCTGGTGGTAGTTCGTCGCCATCTTCTCTGTTAAACACTTTAACATCAAGGACGATTCCGCCGCCACCGTGAGGAACACGAAGTGATGTATCGCGTACTTCACGAGCCTTTTCACCGAAAATTGCATGTAATAGGCGTTCTTCAGCCGTAAGTTCAGTTACCCCTTTAGGAGTTACTTTCCCTACTAGAAGATCTCCGTCTTTCACTTCGGCACCCACACGGATTATTCCACGCTCGTCAAGGTTGCGTAATGCATCTTCACCGACGTTAGGTATATCTCGAGTGATTTCTTCAGGCCCCAATTTCGTATCACGAGACTCAGATTCATATTCTTCAATATGGATAGAAGTGTACACATCATCTTTGACTAGACGTTCGCTCATGATAATGGCATCTTCATAGTTGTATCCATCCCAAGTCATGAAGGCAACCAATACGTTACGTCCAAGAGCTAACTCACCTTTTTCCATTGAAGGACCATCAGCAAGAATTTCACCTTTGACGACATTGTCACCTACGCTAACGATAGGACGTTGGTTATAACACGTTCCTTGGTTGGAACGAATGAATTTCAATAAACGGTACTTATCAAGGTTACCTTTTACTTGCTGACCGTCTACTTCACTTACCCGACGCACCCATACTTCACGCGATTCCACGTGTTCTACGATACCAGGGTGTTTACAGATGACAGCAGCCCCAGAGTCTTTCGCCGAAACATATTCCATACCCGTTCCGACTCTTGGTGCTTCTGGTTGTAATAAAGGTACTGCTTGACGTTGCATGTTCGCTCCCATTAGGGCACGGTTGGAGTCATCGTTTTCCAAGAAAGGAATACATGCAGTCGCAGCAGAAACGACTTGTTTAGGCGATACATCCATATAATCTACGCGGTCACGCGGAACAACGGTATTCTCACCGCGGAAACGTGCAACTACCATATCATCAAGGAATGTACCATCATCTGATAGACGAACATTCGCTTGGGCTACTACGTAGTTATCTTCTTCATCAGCCGTCAAGTAATCAATTTTGCTAGTGATTTTCCCAGTTTCATGGTCAACACGGCGATATGGTGTTTCAATGAATCCATATGGATTTACCTTTGCAAAACTTGATAAGGAGTTGATCAGACCGATATTCGGTCCCTCAGGCGTTTCAATCGGACACATACGGCCATAGTGGGAGTAATGAACGTCACGCACTTCAAATCCAGCACGTTCACGAGTCAAACCACCAGGTCCCAATGCAGATAGACGACGTTTGTGCGTCAATTCAGCTAAAGGATTCGTTTGGTCCATGAATTGTGAAAGCTGTGAGCTACCAAAGAATTCTTTAATAGATGCTATAACAGGACGAATGTTAATCAATTGCTGAGGAGTGATCGTATTCGTATCTTGAATGGACATTCTTTCACGAACGACACGTTCCATACGGGACAAACCGATTCTGAATTGGTTTTGCAACAATTCACCAACAGAACGCAGACGACGGTTTCCTAAATGGTCAATATCATCTGTGATTCCCACGCCATGAAGCAAATTAAAGAAATAACTAATAGAAGAGATTATATCAGCTGGTGTAATGTTTTTAACCTGATCGGTTACATAAGCATTTCCGATGATATTAATTACTTTTTCGCCTTCAGCATCATTCGGTGCAAACACTTTAATAGGTTGAAGAAGAGTTTCTTCTTCCACTACTCCACCAGATGGATGGAATGTTTTAAAACCGATTCCTGCTTCTAGGTTAGGCAGAATCTTATCGAGAGTCCGTCGATCAAGCAATGTGCCCTTTTCAACAATAATTTCTCCGGTTTCAGGATCAATTAATGTTTCGGCAATTTTTTGTCCGAAAAGACGATTCTTGATATGCAACTTTTTATTGATCTTATAGCGACCAACATTAGCTAAATCATAACGTTTTGGATCGAAAAAGCGGGATACTAATAGACTTTTCGCGTTTTCGACTGTAGGTGGTTCACCTGGACGAAGACGTTCATAGATTTCTAGTAATGCTTTTTCTACACTCTCTGTGTTGTCTTTTTCAAGAGTGTTGCGAAGGTATTCATTATCACCGATTAAATCGATGATTTCTTGATCAGTTCCGAAGCCTAGTGCACGCATCAAAACCGTGATAGGTAATTTCCTAGTCCGGTCGATTCGAACATAAACTACGTCCTTGGCGTCTGTCTCATATTCAAGCCATGCACCACGGTTAGGAATAACGGTCGCAGAGAAACCAAGCTTACCGTTCTTATCCATTTTCCCATTATAGTAAACACTCGGTGAGCGTACTAATTGGGATACGATTACACGTTCAGCACCATTGATGACAAATGTGCCCGTTTCAGTCATAAGTGGGAAATCACCCATGAATACATCCTGGTCTTTCACTTCACCAGTTTCCTTGTTAACAAGGCGTACTTTCACACGAAGTGGCGCAGAATAAGTAACATCGCGTTCTTTTGTTTCTTCTACAGAATACTTCGGTTCAGCTAGGCTGTAATCGATGAATTCTAATGATAAATTACCTGTGAAATCCTCAATAGGTGAAATATCTTGGAACATTTCTTTTAAACCTACATCTAAAAACCATTGATAAGAAGCCGTTTGAATTTCAATCAGATTCGGAAGATCCAAAACCTCACTGATTCTTGCATAACTTCTACGTTGGCGGTGTCGTCCATACTGAACAAGTTGACCTGTCAACTGATTCACCCCTTAAATCAAGCGTTATAAGGATCTATTTGCCACGGAAAAAGGAATCCAATCCATAGACAAAAAGAAAATGGTTTTTATTTTAAAAACCACTATTTCTCATAAAACGAACTATTATTTATATATTTTTCCCATATTATCCATTGGTTATACACCAATGGTATAAAAATTGCATAGTAACGGAATTATATATATGCATTTTATAATACTAACATAGCGAAAATTTAGAGTCAAACTTTTTTGGATAATAGTATGTAGTAGCCTTTTTTCTTAACAGCCACTTCGACATTTCCAAATAACAGCTCTAGTTTATCCATGGCGGACGGAGCGCCTTGCTTTTTTTGAATGACAACCCATAGTTCTCCACCAGCTACCAAACTCCGATAGCTTTCTTCCAGTATTTCGTGGACTACACTTTTACCTGCGCGAATGGGAGGGTTAGTAAGAATTGCAGCGAATTGTTCAGAACCTACTTTTTCAAAGCGATCGCTTTCATATACCTTTACATTAGCGATACCATTTGAAGCGGCATTTTCCTTCGATAATTCAACTGCCCGGCTATTGATATCTATCATTTCTACCGTTCTTTCGGGATAAGCTGAAGCAATCGAAATTCCAATGGGTCCATAACCACAACCGACATCAAGAATATTCCCTTTTACAGCTTCATTGAGATTGAAGGTTTCTACCAAAAGGCGAGAACCAAAATCAACCTCTTTTTTTGAAAAAACGCCATTATCACTTTTAAAATGGAATGTGCGTCCTTTTAGTTTAAAATCCCAAAACTTAGGATTGCTTTCGACATCCGGTTTTTGTGAGTAGTAATGCTCTGTCAGAGTCATCTCCCCCTATCAGAAAGGAATATTGAAGATTAAACGAGAGAAGAGATTTGAAGAATGGATACTTGCATGTCTAAAAGTTTGTATACTTTCTTACTAAACCATCTTTCATTTGTCTTTAAAATGAAGAGAAAAAAGCTCGCCAGTGATAGCGAGCTTTTTGTTTATGCAAGATTACTTAACTTCAACGCCAGCTCCAACTTCTTCAAGTTTAGCTTTAAGTTCTTCAGCTTCCTCTTTAGAAACGCCTTCTTTGATTGCTTTTGGAGTGTTATCAACAACTTCTTTCGCTTCTTTAAGTCCAAGACCAGTTGCTTCACGTACAGCTTTGATAACTTTGATTTTTGAATCTCCAGCAGATGTAAGAACTACATCAAACTCAGTTTTTTCTTCAGCAGCAGCGCCACCAGCAGCAGCTACAGCTACAGGTGCAGCAGCAGTTACGCCAAATTCTTCTTCGATTGCTTTTACAAGGTCGTTTAATTCTAGAACAGTCATGTTTTTAACTGCTTCAATGATTTGATCTTTAGTCATTGTTATTTCCTCCTCGAAATGGTTGGTTTTTTTTGGTTCAATAGGCTGAATAAGCGGTTAGCTTACGCGCCTTGTTCTTCTTTTTGTTCTGCAACTGCTTTTGTAGCAAGAGCAAGACCGCGCATAGGTGCTTGTAGCACACTTAGCAACATTGAAAGTAGGCCTTCGCGTGAAGGTAGTTCTGCAAGAGCTTTAATATCTTCAGCAGATGCAACATTTCCTTCGATAACTCCAGCTTTAATTTCTAACGCTTCATGTTTTTTCGCAAAATCGTTAAGGATTTTAGCTGGCGCAATAACATCTTCATTCGAGAATGCAATTGCATTTGGTCCTGTTAGAGATTCGTTTAAAGAGCTAAGTTCAGCACTTTCAGCAGCACGACGAGCCAAAGAGTTTTTGTAAACCTTGAACTCAACGCCAGCTTCACGAAGTTGCTTACGAAGTTCTGTTAATTCAGCAACAGTCAAACCACGGTAGTCAACAACAACTGTGGATTTGCTAGCTGTTAATTTATCAGTAATCTCAGCAACGATAGTTTGCTTTTGTTCAATAATTGCGTTCATCCTTACACCTCCTGTAGATTTGCTTGAAAACATTTATACCGTTTCAAAGAAAAAGCCTTCATCTCTATTGCAGACATGAAGGCAGTAATTTCAAAGGTCATAGTCAACGACTATTTTTATCGAATTACCTCGGCAGGGTATTAAGCTCATATAGAGCACCTACTGTCTTCGGTACAAATGATATTCATTTATCACAACAAAACATATTATAACAATAATAGTTTTGGTATGTCAAATTTATTTATTGAAAGAAGAAGAATCAACTTTCACACCAGGACCCATTGTAGTAGTTACAGAAACGTTTTTCATGTAAGTACCTTTAGCAGCCGCAGGTTTAACTTTCATTAATGTATCATAGATAGTAGTGAAGTTTTCCACTAGTTTAGCATCTTCGAAAGATACTTTACCGATTGGAGCATGGACGTTACCAGCTTTATCTACGCGGTATTCCACTTTACCAGCTTTGATTTCATTAACAGCTTTTGTTACATCAAATGTAACTGTGCCTGTTTTAGGGTTTGGCATTAAGCCTTTAGGTCCTAATACGCGGCCAAGTTTACCAACTTCACCCATCATGTCAGGAGTCGCAACGATTACATCGAATTCGAACCATCCTTGTTGGATTTTGTTGATGTAGTCAGATTCGCCAACGAAGTCAGCACCAGCAGCTTCAGCTTCTTTTGCTTTTTCGCCTTTTGCGAATACTAATACGCGTTGAGTTTTACCAGTTCCGTTCGGAAGCACAACTGCTCCACGAATTTGTTGGTCAGCTTTCTTAGGATCTACTCCTAAACGGAAAGCAACTTCAACAGTCGCATCGAATTTTGTGAAGTTTGCTTTTTTAGCAACTTCAATTGCTTCTGTGACAGCATATGCTTTTGAAACTTCAACAAGCTTAGCTGCTTCAAGATACTTTTTACCTTTTTTAGCCATGATATAAATCCTCCTAAATTGTGGTTTTAACGGTAATACCTCCCACGAATAAAGGTTGCGAGTATCAATCGCAACCCCGTAGAAACGAATAACAATTACATGGATTAGTCTTCGATGACAATACCCATGCTGCGAGCAGTACCTTCAACCATACGCATTGCAGCTTCAACGTTTGCAGCGTTTAGGTCAGGCATTTTAGTTTCAGCAATCTCGCGCACTTGATCACGCTTGACTGTAGCAACTTTTTTACGGTTAGGTTCACCAGAACCAGACTCGATACCTGCTACTTTCTTAAGTAGTACAGCAGCGGGTGGAGTTTTTGTAATGAATGTAAATGAACGGTCTTCAAATACCGTGATTTCAACAGGAATAATTAGACCAGCTTGGTCTGCTGTACGAGCGTTGAACTCCTTACAGAATCCCATGATGTTAACACCAGCTTGACCTAATGCAGGACCAACCGGCGGTGCAGGATTCGCTTTACCAGCAGGAATTTGCAATTTAACCATTTTAATTACTTTTTTAGCCACGAGACACACCTCCTTATAAGTCCGTGATGTGGTAATAGGGATATACCCTCCCACTCATCTTGAATTCTTTATATGTTAATAAAGAATTCTTGTATCGTTGAGGCCTAAAAATTTGAAACATACTGACCTTTGAAATTCTACCACTTCCAAAAGGCTTTTTCAAGTTTTTTTCCGTTTATAATTTTTCCACTTGGTTAAAGTCTAGTTCTACCGGCGTATCTCGACCAAACATATTAACAAGAACTCTGACTTTTCCTTTATCTGTATCCAATTCTTCAATTGGACCCGCAAAGGTTGCAAATGGTCCTTCTTTCACTTGAACAGTGTCTCCGACTTCAAAGTCGATATCGAATTTGCTTTCGTCGACGCCCATACGTTTAAGGACTACTTCTATTTCTTCATCAAGCAGTGCCGTCGGTTTAGAACCGGCTCCTGATGAACCGACGAAGCCTGTTACTCCGGGTGTATTACGGACTACATACCATGAATCGTCCGTCATGATTATTTCCACTAGCACGTACCCTGGGAAAACCTTCTTCTTCGTTACTTTCGTTTTGCCATCTTTAACTTCGGTTTCTTCTTCTTCAGGGACTACTACGCGGAAGATCCTATCTTCCATTCCCATTGTTTCAACACGTTTCTCTAGGTTGGCCTTAACCTTGTTCTCATAGCCTGAGTAGGTGTGAACTACATACCAATTCTTTTCCATATCTTTAGGACTTTGACGTCCTTCCCTCCCTGCGATCGATCATTTTCTTTATGAAACTTTATTTTCTAACGAACTAGCCAAAATTAACACCCTGCATGATCCGGATATACCCACAGATTGAACAGCAATGCTAGAGTTTGAACTTTTCTTAAAAAAGACAAATTAAAAAACCCGTTTCCGGGCTTTTCTGCTGACACATATTATTCTATCACTATTATACCTTATTTTCGAATCTCTTATTCAATAACTAAGCGAATTAATTCGGAAATGCCCATATCGACCACTAGAAAGAATAGAGCCATGAACACAACAGTCGTTACTACAACGATTGTGTATTTGGTTAATTCTTTACGTTTCGGCCAGCTTACTTTTCGCATTTCGCGTGTGACTCCGCTGAAAAATTCGGTTAAGCGTTTCATGAATGTATCCTCCAAGCATTAGACTGCTTCTGTCAATCTATTTAAAAAACGGTTATTTTGTTTCCCTATGATTCGTATGTGAATTACAGGTGCTGCAAAATTTCTTTAATTCTAGTCGTTCAGCGCTGTTAGACTTGTTGCTATCATAGTTATAATTTCTTGAACCGCAATCGGTGCAAGCTAGTGTGATTTTCTTTTGCATTTGAAACACCTATCCTATCTACTATATCCATAAAACCTTATCACGGCTGTCTTTTATTGTCAATAACAAAGGGGATTGCCACCTCAATCACTGTCAACTCAATTAGCCTTTTCATACCATTGAGAATGCAACATTCAAGTGGAGTTAGTGACAGATGAAATGAAGCGGAAAAAGCGGAGGGACTATAAACTGATTTCCCTTACTTCCAGGTAACGCTCGAGCTTTCTTTTCACCCTCTGGAGGGCATTATCGATCGACTTCACATGGCGGTTCAACTCTTCAGAGATTTCCTGATAGGTTTGCCCATCCAAATAAAGAGCTAATACCTTTCTCTCTAAATCACTTAGAAGCTCGGCCATCTTCAATTCGATATCGTCAAACTCCTCTTTGTTGATAATCAGTTCTTCTGGGTCTAATACCTTTGTACCCGATATAATATCCATAAGAGTACGGTCGGACTCCTCATCATAAATGGGCTTGTCCAGGGAAACATAGGAATTGAGCGGGATATGCTTTTGACGTGTTGCTGTTTTAATAGCTGTAATGATCTGTCTCGTAATACATAGTTCAGCAAATGCTTTAAAAGAAGAGAGCTTATCGCCTTTAAAATCACGGACGGCCTTATACAAACCAATCATGCCTTCTTGTACGATGTCTTCCTTATCTGCACCTATTAAAAAATATGTCCTTGCCTTCGCTCTTACAAAATTACGATACTTTTGAATCAAATAATCTAGCGCCTCACTGTCTCCAGTGTGTACTAACTCAATCAACTCTTCATCATCAAACTGCAGATACTTTTCGTTCAGTTTCATTCCGAAATTGAGACCCAAATTATATCCCCCTGACCTGACTCAGATAGAAATATTATACAGCAGGTAAAATTTGCCCGTCAATGGTTCAAATTTTGCCCCGGCGCCATTTTTCGAATATTTCTGCTACTTCTTCACTCAAAGGGATTTTAGCCGCAGGTTTTATTGCCGTTGTTTTTTGCACATCTTTCTTTATTTCTCCCTGAATTTCTTCCATATCCATCAACAGTTCACGAGCAGACTTTCTTAGGGCCCCTTGGCCAAAGATGACCCATTGCTCCGTGAAGTCAGAAGTAGCCACTTGAATCTGCGTTTTGACATTATTCATTTCAATCGCCATTTTTTCAATTCTCTCGTCGGCTGTTTCATTTTCTTTTGTGAAAATTATGTCGACTTTATGATTTTTGAATACCCTCGCTATTCCTTGAACATATTGGGCATCAAATACGACGATGACCCTCGATCCAGTAAAGGCTTGATATTCGGCCATCATTTCTATCAGTCGGTCTCTTGCCGCAGCAAGATCTCTTTCTTTTAATTCTCTCAGTTCCGGCCAGGCTCCAATGATGTTGTAACCGTCCACTAACAGAATATTCATCTCATTACTGTCCTAGGGGATTTCTTTTTCGATAGACCTCATACATCAGTAAGCTTGCGGCCACCGATGCATTTAATGATGTTACTTTCCCGACCATAGGGAGGCGAATCAGAAAATCACATTTCTCTTTCATTAACCTGGCCATTCCCTTGCCTTCGCTTCCAATAACAAGACCAATAGGCATCTTGCCGTCCATGTTCCGGTAATCATCGCTACCTTTCGCGTCGGTACCCACTATCCAGACCCCGCGTTCTTTTAACTCTTCTACCGCTCTAGCTAAATTCGTAACCCGTGCAACCGGAATATACTCAATGGCCCCTGTGGATGCTTTCGCTACCGTCGCCGTTAGCCCTACCGCTCTACGCTTCGGAATGATAATTCCATGAGCACCGACCGCATCTGCCGTTCTCATGATTGACCCTAAATTATGCGGGTCTTCTACTTCATCTAAAATCATGAAAAACGGGGCTTCATCCCGTTCAGCTGCTTTGGCGAATAAGTCGTCCAACTCCACGTAATCGTAAGCTGCCACTTGCGCAATGACACCTTGATGGATTCCCTCTACCATTTGGTCTATTTTTTTCTTTGGCACGATTTGTACGAAGACTTTCTTTTCCTTTGCCAGTCCGATCAGTGGAAGCATAGACCCTTTTTGCGAGCCCTCTGAAATCCAAATTTTATTAATATCCCGTTCGGAACGCAGTGCTTCCAAGACGGGGTTTCTTCCGATAATATATTCTTCAGTCATGGGTTATTTCCCCTTTTCTTCTTCTATGAATTCAATTGATTTTTCAATAAGTTCTTCCATTCTTTCAATTCGGCCCGATAGATATAGAAAGCCCATAAGTGCCTCAAAGGCTGTACTGTAACGATATGTTTGCACATCCGTATTCTTGGGCACCGTCCCGGATTTTGCGTTACGACCCCTACGAACGACAGCGGCCTCCTCTTCGGACAACCAATCCGACTCCATAAAAAAATGTATGATTTTGCTCTGCGCTTTAGCCGATACAAAAGATGTCGCTTTTTTATGAAGCAAATTAGGCTTCACCGCTCCCTTTTGAATAAGATGATGCCGTATGTAGGTCTCAAATACGGCATCTCCCATATAGGCTAGAGCAAGACTATTTAACATTTTTTCGTCTATTTTATTATCGTATTGAAGCATCTGTTACCCTCTTTTCCATCTAGTACCTTGAGGGGTATCTTCTAATATAATGTTCATGTTTTTTAGACGGTCACGAATTTCATCAGATAACCCAAAGTTACGGTCTTTCCTTGCTTGAATTCTTTGCTGGATCAAGCCTTCTATTTCTTCATCCAATAATTCTGCTTCTTCTTCAAGTGATAAGCCAAGAACGGATAAAAGAGTTTCAAATTCAGAAAGGAAAGCTGCAATGACTTCCTTGTTAGTATTCTTCTCCATCAAGTAATAATTCGCTTGTTTGGATAGTTCGAAAAGAATGGATATCGCGTTTGCGGTATTGAAATCATCGTCCATTTCCTTTATGAACTGTTCATGCAATTCGTCAACCTTCTGCAACCACACATCATTATTCTCGGTTAACCCACTGCTGACTTGTTGACGGTGCTTCAGGTTTTGATAAGAAGTTTTCAAACGGTCGAAAGCTGCCGTTACATTTTCCAGCACTTCTTCGCTGTAATTGATTGGATGACGATAATGCACGGATAACATGAAGAAACGTAACACTTGTGGGTCGTGCTTCTGGATGATGTCATGAACAAGAACGAAATTGCCTAATGACTTTGACATCTTTTCATTATCTATATTGATATACCCATTGTGCATCCAATAATTAGCGAAAGACTTGCCTGTTAACGCTTCTGATTGGGCAATTTCGTTTTCATGGTGGGGGAAAGCTAAATCTTGGCCACCCGCATGAATATCGATTGTATCACCAAGGTACTTCTTGACCATTGCCGAACATTCTATATGCCAGCCTGGACGACCTGATCCCCATGGACTTTCCCAAGAAATTTCGCCCTCCTTCGCCGCTTTCCAAAGGGCAAAATCTAGTGCATCCTGCTTCTTCTCACCGATTTCAATACGCGCTCCGACCCGCAGTTCATCAATGGACTGATGAGACAGTTTCCCATACCCGTCAAATTTACGAGTGCGGAAATAGACATCCCCTTCCGATTCATATGCATATTCCTTATCAATCAACGTCGAAATGAATTCAATGATTGTATCCATGTTCTCCATCACGGTTGGATGCGCATCCGCTTTTTTGCAACCAAGCGCTGAAACATCTTCGAAATAAGCATTAATAAAGCGCTCTGAAATGGTCGGGACATCTTCTCCCAATTCTTTGGCCGCTCGAATCAGCTTATCATCAACATCCGTAAAGTTCGAAACGAAGTGAACATCATAGCCTCTGTAACCCAAGTATCTTCTCACGGTGTCGAATACGATTGCTGGTCGGGCATTTCCGATATGAATGTAGTTATAGACTGTAGGTCCACATACATACATTTTTACTTTTCCCTCTTCCATCGGGATGAAGGTTTCTTTCTGTCTAGTCGCTGTGTTATATATTTTTATCGCCATATTATAAACTCCTTTCTTCCTGCTTCTGTTTTGCTAACTCCGTTTTTAACGCTTGGATTTCTATATCCATTACCTTCAAACGGTCAGCAATTGGATCAGGAAGATCTGAATGATTTAAGTCTTTCTTGATTTTGATGCCATCTTTAATGACTACTTTTCCAGGTATGCCGACCACTGTTGAATTGGCGGGTACTTCCTTCAGCACGACCGAACCAGCACCAATCTTGGAATTTTCACCGATTGTAATGGAACCAAGTACTTTGGCTCCTGTTGCTATCAGTACGTTATCTTTTATCGTAGGATGGCGTTTCCCTTTTTCCTTTCCCGTCCCTCCAAGTGTTACTCCTTGAAAGACAGAAACATTGTCACCGATTTCACATGTTTCACCAATGACGATTCCCATGCCATGATCGATGAAGAAACGACGGCCTATGGTCGCCCCAGGGTGAATCTCAATTCCGGTAAAAAAGCGACTGATTTGTGATATGCTTCTAGCCAGGAAAAACAACTTTTTCTTGTATAGTACATGAGCCATCCGGTGACTCCAAATGGCATGCAACCCGGCATACGTCAATATAACTTCCAAATAACTGCGCGCAGCAGGGTCTTGATCAAAAACCACTTCGATATCTTCTTTAAACATTTTTAACATGATGATTCCCCCCTATGCTCCATCCTTGTAATTTTAAAGCATATAAAAAAGCGCCTCTGTCCATATAGACAGAGACGCTTTAAGCGCGGTTCCACTCTGTTTGGAATGGATATAGCAGACCCAAAAGGCCCAACTCCCATTCCCAACTTTCATCCCTGTAACGGAGGATATTCCGCCTGTGCCTACTATAGGTTAGTTCAGCACAGGACTCAAGGGTGCATTTCAGAAAACGAGAGGCTTAAACCATTTTCAGCAGGTTATGGTTCTCTCTAATAAGCTTCGTTTACTTACTTCTCCCCATCTACGCGTTCTTTTGTAAGATTATTAATTACTATATTACATTTTGGTCTAATTGTTAACATTAAATACTCAGGATGCGTTGTTTAATTTTTTCTTTACCTAGTAGAGAAATCGCTTTAGGAAGGTCAGGACCATGTGTTTGACCAGTCACAGCCGCACGGATTGGCATGAATAATTTCTTACCCTTATGCCCCGTACTTTTCTGTACCGCTTTAATGGACTTCTTGATTTCGTCTGCTTTAAACTCCTCAAGACCTTCAATTTCTTTAAGGAAGGCTTCCATGACTTCAGGTACTTGTTCCTCCGCTAGGACTTCTTTCGCTTCAGGCTCATATTCAAGTTCTTCTTTGAAAAATAGTCCAGACAGTTCTACGATTTCCGCCCCATAGCTCATCTGCTCTTGATATAGAGAAACTAGACCACGCACCCACTCTTCTTCTTCCGGAGAACGCGTTGCAGAAATCTTGCCTGCCTTCACTAAGTGAGGAATGGACAATTGTACCGCACGTTCCTCATCCATTTGCTTCACATATTGATTATTCATCCAAGTAAGTTTTTGCTTATCGAAAAGTGCCGGTGATTTTGAAAGACGGTCTGCTTCGAATAGCTTAATGAACTCTTCCTTGGTGAAAATCTCTTCTTCGCCGCCCGGTGACCATCCAAGCAATGTTATGAAATTGAATAACGCTTCCGGTAAGTAACCCAACTCTTCATATTGTTCGATGAATTGTATAATTGATTCATCACGCTTACTTAATTTTTTCCTGCTTTCATTGACGATCAGTGTCATGTGTCCGAACACAGGGGGCTCCCAACCGAATGCTTCGTAAATCATTAGTTGCTTAGGTGTATTAGAAATATGATCATCTCCGCGAAGAACATGCGATATCTTCATCAGGTGATCATCAACCGCTACCGCAAAGTTATACGTTGGAATTCCATCTTTTTTAACAATGACAAAATCTCCAAAGCCATCCGTTTCAAATGAAACATCATCCTTAACCATATCTTTGAAAGTAAGGACCCTTCCTGAAGGAACGATAAATCGAATGCTTGGTTTTCTGCCTTCAGCCACTAGTTTCTCTTGGTCTTCTGCTGTTAAATGGCGGCACTTTCCGGAATATTTCGGTGTTTCGTTCCGTTCAACCTGTCCTTCACGTTCTGCTTCAAGCTCTTCTTCCGTACAGTAACATTTATAAGCCAAACCTTTGTCTAGAAGGTCTTCGAACAGTTCTTTATAAATGTCGTTCCGTTCTGACTGACGATACGGTCCATACTCCCCGCCAATGTCTACGCCTTCATCCCAGTCCATTCCGAGCCATTTCAAATATTTCAGCTGACTTTCTTCGCCACCTTCAATATTTCTTTTTTTGTCGGTATCTTCAATGCGGATAATGAATTTGCCGTCATTATGACGGGCATATAAATAATTAAATAAAGCTGTCCGAGCATTTCCTATATGTAAATGTCCAGTCGGACTTGGTGCATAACGAACACGAATATCACGGTTCATGATAGATATAGACCTCCCAGTCTTTCTTTTCTACGTTTTATTTTACCATTTAACCTCAATGTAATAAAGGTTTCCACTCTAAAACGAGTTTCAGTTAGTTTTAACCAACAGGACAACAGCCTGCGCTGCAATGCCCTCGCCTCTTCCCGTGAATCCTAGCTTCTCGGTCGTTGTCGCCTTTACATTGATTTGACCTACTGAGGCATCCAAGAGTTCTGCAATCCTAATACGCATTTCTTCAATGTAGGGGGCCATTTTGGGACTTTGTGCAATGATTGTACAATCTGCATTACCTAATTCATAGCCTTCTTTTTTGACGATGGCCCAGATGTACTGCAATAACTTAGCAGAATCGGCATCTTTGAACTCCGGATCAGTATCTGGAAAATGCTTGCCTATATCACCTTCACCAATTGCACCTAAACAAGCATCTGCAACCGTGTGCAGCAATACATCCGCATCCGAATGACCAAGCAACCCTTTCTCATGAGGAATCGTTATCCCTCCAATTATTAAAGGCCTGCCTTCTACAAGTTGATGTACGTCATAACCCTGTCCTATTCGAAACATCTTATTCTCCCCTATCTTCACTTTTCATTTGTTGTTTATGTAAAATCGCATCCGCAAAATATAAATCTTCCTGAGTCGTGATTTTAATATTATCATAATTGCCTTCAATAATGACTACCTGTTCGTTGATTCGTTCTAGCAAACTTGAATCGTCCGTACCCAGAAACGATGCTGCTTCCGCTTTTTCATGAGCGTTAATTAGAATAGATGCACGAAAAGCTTGTGGCGTTTGTACGGACCACAAGCTTGATCGTTCAACTGTTTCCATCACTGATCTGTTGTTTGCTTTTTTAATCGTATCCTTCACTGGGACTGCGATGATTGCTCCACCATGGAGACTTGCCGCAGTCGTTAATTCACTAATTTGCTTTTGGTCGATAAATGGACGTGCTCCGTCATGAACTAGGATTATTTCTTCTTCTACATGTGTCAAAGCATTATAAACACTCTGTTGACGTTCCTTACCACCCGATACAAGCTTCTTGACCTTCTTAAAATCGAAGGAGGCTATCATTTCCTTGAAATAATCCTTTTCTGCTGGATTTATCGAGAGGATAATTCCTTGGCAGTTTGAATCCTCCTCAAAAACACGAAGTGTATATACAATGATCGGGGTACCCGATAGTTCAATAAAAAGCTTATTCTTGCCGGCCTTCATTCTCTTTCCTTGTCCCGCTGCAGGTATCACTACTTCATAAAACATAAAAGTTTCTCCTACTCTTCTTTATAATGCTTTTTCTAATAGTTTAGGTTTAGCAAAAATCATTCGACCTGCTGATGTTTGAAGAACGCTTGTCACAAGTACGTCAATGCGTTTCCCAATATAATCACGTCCACCCTCGACAACGATCATCGTCCCATCATCTAAATAGGCAATCCCCTGATTCTGCTCTTTCCCATCCTTAATGACTTGCACATTCATTTCTTCCCCAGGCAGTACAACTGGTTTCACTGCATTCGCTAAGTCATTTATATTGAGGACGGCTACATTTTGAAACTCACATACTTTATTAAGATTGAAATCATTGGTCACTACCATGCCACCTGAAATCTTGGCAAGCTTCACTAGTTTACTATCCACTTCCTGGATGTCCTCGAAATCACCTTCGTACATCTCCACTTTAATGGGAAGGTCCCTTTGAATCCTATTTAGGATATCTAGGCCTCTCCGGCCCCGGTTTCTTTTCAAGGCATCCGAGGAATCAGCAATGTGCTGAAGCTCATTTAATACGAATTGAGGTATCACTATGGTTCCTTCCAGGAAGCCCGTCTGACAAATATCCGCAATTCTCCCATCAATGATAACGCTTGTATCGAGGATCTTCAACCGCTTGCTGTCACCTTCCTCGTCCTCTTCAGCCATACCCCCATCAGCAGCTTTTTTCTTATTGCTTTTTGAGAAAAGACTCAGTAGTTCATCACGTTTCTTAAAGCCGACCTGAAATCCTAGGTAGCCAAATAAAAGCGTAAGAATAATAGGGACGACCGTATTTAGAATCGGTACTCGAATCGCACTGAAGGCTGAACCTACCAAGAATGCCGCAAGCAGGCCGACTAAAAGGCCTACGCTTCCAAAGATTATATCTGTGATTGGAAATTTAACCAGCTGCTCTTCTAACCACTTCATAAAATAGACCACATGATCCACTGCCCAAAAAGTTATAAGATAAAAGATAATAGCACCCAACAGTACACTAACATAAGGATTGTTTAATAAAGCAATATCATCTGCATGGACAACAATTAATAATTCAGGAATAAGTAACATACCAAGCGTTCCACCAATTATTAAGAAACATGCTTGTATAATGCGTTTTAACATTCCCTTTCACCTCCCTCTTCTCATTATTGACCAATACAAAAAAAATGAAACCATTGAAAATTCGTTTTCGTTATATATCAAGAAATTCACTGAAGGACTCGTGATTTATTCATATAGTCATCGTCCTTTTTCGTAATTTCAGCCTAGCATCCCGAGTTTTGGGTGTCAAAAATAAACACTATTCAATTTCAAGTTAAAATAGGAAAATCTAGAAGGGTAATCAGTATCTTACATCCTCCGATTTGTGACGAGTTGATTTTTTAAAATACGAAGTCCTTCTCTAATTTTATTGGCCCGGACTTCCCCTATTCCTTCCACTTCATCAAGTTGCTCCACCGTCGCCTTATTGATTTCCTTAAAACAATCAAATTGCTTCACCAGATTGTCGATGATCAAACCTGGTAATCGGGGAATTTTATGAAGAATCCGATAGCCTCTGGCATGTACTGGAGCATCTAGATGGATGTGACCTTGGTATCCTAGTATCCTCAGCAGTATACTTTCATCGAGCTTTTCCTGCATGGCTAGCTCTTGAAGACGGAAAATGATTTCCACTGGGTTTTCTTCCTTGTTAGAGGCGTAATCCTTGATGAGCCATTTTCCTTCCGTTTCGATATCTGCCAAGATTTCATACATCTGTAGCCGAATTAGCCGACCTTCCGTGCCTAGCTCGTTGAGGTAGGCCAGTAACTCGGATTTGATACGCAAGACCATTACATACCGATGGAAGACTCGTAAAAGGTCTTCATAAGTAACTACTTCCTCGAACTCCAAGGCTCCTAACACCGAAATGCTCTGCTGTAAAACGACCTTATACTTTTCTAATGTCTGAATGGCTAGGTTAGCTTTAGCTAGAATCACTCCGATATCTTTAAGGGCATATCGAAAGCTCCCCTGGTATAGGGTGATAACTGTCCTTCTCTGGGAGATGGCAATTACCAATGACTTGGTTTCCCTCGCCACCCTTTCCGCTGTCCGGTGCCGCATGCCCGTTTCTGTGGAAGGTGCACTATTATCGGGCACTAACTGTGCATTAGCGAAAATGATTTTGTCCGCTTTTTCATTCAAAATAATGGCCCCGTCCATCTTGGCTAACTCATATAATGTGCTCGGGGTGCAGGCGCAATTAATCTCGAAGCCACCATCCACAATCGCTCGTACTTTTTCGTTGTCACCTACAACAATCAAGCCACCCGTATTTGCCCTTAGTACATTTTCGATTCCTTCTCGAAGCGGGGTACCAGGCGCCACAATTTGCAAAATATCCAATTTGGTTTTTTCATACCCTTTTTTCTCTGTCATCTTTACCCCCCTAACGAATGGTGAAGAGCCTCCGAAACTGATGAAACACCAATGACTTTAATACCCTTTGGCGCGGTCCATCCCCCAATGTTATTAGCCGGGATGATTACACGTTCAAATCCAAGCTTTGCCGCCTCCTGTACACGTTGTTCGATTCGGGACACCCTTCTAACTTCTCCCGTCAAGCCGACTTCGCCAATGATGCAATCGGTTGGGTTGGTGGACTTGTCACGAAAACTTGATGCGATACTGATGGCGACTGCCAGATCAATGGCCGGTTCATCCAATTTAACTCCGCCCGCAACTTTTAGGTAAGCATCTTGGTTTTGTAGGAGCAAGCCCACTCTCTTCTCCAGAACCGCCATCAAAAGTGAAACTCGATTATGATCGATTCCTGTAGCCATTCTCCTCGGGTTCCCAAAACTTGTCGGCGATATCAAGGCTTGAATTTCTACAAGTACTGGTCTCGTACCCTCCATTGAGGCAACAACGGTGGAACCAGAGGCACCCTGGGAACGTTCCTCAAGGAAAATCTCAGATGGATTCGCCACTTCTTCCAATCCATGCTCCTTCATCTCAAAAATGCCCATTTCATTCGTCGAACCAAAGCGGTTCTTGACCGCACGGATTATCCGGTATGTATGGTGTCTCTCCCCTTCAAAATATAAAACGGTATCCACCATATGCTCGAGTAGACGGGGGCCAGCAATCGCCCCTTCCTTTGTAACATGTCCAACAATGAAAATGGCGATTCCATTGGTCTTTGCTATCCGCATTAAGGACGATGTACATTCCCTCACTTGAGAAACACTACCCGGAGCCGATGTCACTTCTGAATGGTACACGGTTTGAATGGAATCGATAATGACCAAGTCCGGTTTGACCTCTTGGATCGCCTCTTGAATATAGTCCATATCCGTCTCGGCATAAACGAGAAGATTCTCCGACATAGCCCCTAACCGATCCGCTCTTAACTTGGTTTGTTTTATGGATTCCTCACCAGAAATATACAATACCTTTTTCTGTTTATGAGCCAACTGCGAAGAGACTTGCAAGAGCAGGGTTGATTTGCCTATCCCGGGATCTCCACCGATCAACACAAGTGAGCCTTGGACAATCCCACCGCCAAGGGCACGATTCAATTCCGCTAAATCCGTGGTAATTCGTGGTTCCTTGTCCGACTGAATGGTCGTAATGGGTGTCGCCTTCTCACGCTCCGCAGACCCTCGTACTTCAGAATGAGTGAATGCTCCCTTTCGTGCTGGCTTTACGATTTCAGTTTCTTCCACCATCTTATTCCATTCCCCACATCCGGGGCATTTTCCCATCCACTTCGCTGACTCATATCCACAAGACTGACACATGAATTTCGTTTTCTTTTTTGCTGCCATAATAACTCCTCTTTTTCCTCAAAATACCCATATAAAAGATATTATATGCCGGTTTTATTTAATCCTTCTTATTCATAAAATTATTTGCAATTTCTATATAGTAGTCCGCTAAGGAACAGTTTTTACCTATGAATAAAAAACAGAGGTACACTGCTAAAAAGTCTGAGTGTACCTCGAAGTTAAAAAAATAGCTTATTCACTTATATTGACGGGTTCGCCTTGTCTAACCACGAATTTACCATCTACTACATCTATTACGACTGTTTGCCCTTTTTTCACATTTCCCTTGAGCAATTCCTCAGATAGGAAATCTTCTACATGCTTTTGGAGCGCTCTACGGATTGGACGTGCCCCATATTCCGGGTCAAATCCTTCTGTCGCTACTTTTTCTCTTGCCGCATCTGTAAGTTCTAAGAAAATTTCCTGTTCTTTCAAACGAGAAATTAGTTGATTGGACATCAACGTAACAATTTGCTTCAAATGGTCCTTTTCTAATGAGTGGAAGACGATGGTCTCATCTATACGGTTCAGGAATTCAGGACGGAAAGCACGTTTCAATTCTTCCATTACTTTCCCTTTCATATTTTTATAGTCTTGACCAGTATCCTGAATATTGAAGCCCACATACTTATCCGTTTTCAATGCAGAAGCCCCAACATTCGATGTCATGATCAAAATCGTATTCCTGAAATCGACAGTGCGACCTTTTGAATCCGTCAATCTCCCATCTTCTAGAACTTGTAGAAGAATGTTAAATACATCTGGATGTGCCTTTTCAATCTCATCAAGCAGGACGACGGAATATGGCTTTCTTCTTACTTTTTCAGTCAGCTGTCCGCCCTCTTCATATCCCACATAACCTGGAGGGGAACCCACTAAGCGAGACGTTGAATGCTTCTCCATATATTCGGACATATCAATCCGGATCATCGCATCCTCATCACCAAACATGGATTCTGCCAAAGCACGCCCAAGCTCCGTTTTACCTACTCCTGTTGGTCCCAAGAAGATGAATGAACCGATTGGACGCTTAGGATCTTTCAACCCGGCTCTTGCACGACGTACCGCTTTGGAGACGGCAATGACAGCCTCTTCCTGCCCGATTACGCGATCATGAAGGATAGATTCCATATTCAGCAGCTTATCTGACTCCGTTTGTGCCAAACGAGTAACCGGCACTCCAGTCCAGCTTGATACGACATTGGCAATATCCTCCACTGTCACTTCACTGTTCTCTTGCCCCTGTTTCTCTTTCCACGTCTTCTTGGTCTCTTCCAATTGTTCTCTTAAACGTTGCTCCGTATCACGAAGGGAGGCAGCTTTTTCAAATTCCTGACTTTGAACAGAAGCATCCTTTTCCTTGCGAACTTCATCTAATTTCACTTCAAGTTCTTTTAGGTTAGGTGGTGTAGTGTATGACCGTAAGCGGACTTTCGAACCTGCTTCATCAATCAAATCAATGGCTTTATCCGGAAGGAAACGATCGGAAATATACCGATCAGATAATTTAACTGCGGCATCGATGGCCTCATCAGTAATCGATACACGGTGATGTGCTTCATACCGGTCACGTAATCCCTTCAAAATTTGAATCGATTCCTCATTTGTTGGTTCGTCTACTTGGATTGGTTGGAAGCGGCGTTCGAGTGCAGCATCCTTTTCGATATATTTACGGTACTCATCCAAAGTCGTTGCCCCGATACATTGTAATTCACCACGGGCCAAGGATGGTTTAAGGATATTGGATGCATCGATGGCACCTTCAGCCCCACCTGCACCGATCAATGTATGCAATTCATCAATAAACAAGATAATATTCCCGGCCTGGCGAATTTCATCCATCACTTTCTTTAACCGGTCCTCAAATTCACCCCGATATTTCGTCCCTGCTACGACAGTCCCCATATCTAGCGTCATTACACGTTTATCACGCAGGATTTCAGGAACCTCATTATTAATGATTTGCTGTGCAAGACCTTCTGCAATGGCGGTTTTACCCACCCCAGGCTCTCCGATTAATACAGGATTATTCTTTGTACGGCGGCTTAGCACTTCAATGACACGCTGGATTTCCTTGCCTCTGCCAATGACAGGGTCTAGGCTGTCTTCACGAGCGATTGCGGTTAGATCACGAGCAAGACTGTCAAGCGTTGGTGTGCTTGCATTAGATGTGGCCGAACCTTGATGACCACCTGATTCATTACTGCCTAGAAGCTGTAATACTTGCTGACGTGCCTTATTTAAGCTTACGCCCAGATTATTTAACACACGGGCCGCTACACCTTCCCCTTCTCGAATGAGACCAAGAAGCACATGCTCTGTACCTACATATGAATGCCCTAGTTTTCTTGCCTCATCCATAGAAAGTTCAATGACTTTCTTCGCTCTTGGAGTGTAATGAATCGTTTGAGCAGTGTCCTGGCCACGCCCAATCAAGTTTTCTACCTCTTTTTGTATCTTTTCCGGGCCTAATCCGAGAGCGAATAATGCCTTAGCAGCAATACCGTCTCCCTCACGCACTAAACCTAATAGAATATGCTCTGTACCAATATTATTATGACCTAACCGGATAGCTTCTTCTTGGGCTAATGCTAATACTTTCTGGGCTCTTTCAGTAAAACGACCAAACATCATAGGGAATTCCTCCTTTAGAATTTTCGTTTGAATAAAGCTTCTTTCTTTAGCAGAAGCTTTGCTTTACTTGTATAGTGTGAACATTACGTAAAAATGGCCTTTTTCTATGAGAAGGAGGATTCCGTGAAATCCAAGTGTTCTCGTATAAGAGCTGCTCGGCGGATATCCCTTTCATGAGTCCTTAAAGGTCCACCTGCGTATTTTTGTAAAAACCCTGGCTGAGTTAGAATCATCAACTCATTTAGGATACTCTTAGAAACATTTTTTATATAGCCTATATCTATCCCTAATCTCACATCGGAGATACAGGCAGCGGCTTCCTTAGTCCCAATGATTCGAGCATTTGATAAAATTCCATAAGATCGGAAAACTCTATCCTCTAATTGTATGTGAGAGGTCTTCACTAATGCATCCCTTGCAGACCTTTCTTGGGCAATGATCTGCTGAACTACACTCGTCAGATCTTCCACAATATCCTTCTCCGACTTCCCAAGAGTAATTTGGTTGGATATCTGAAAGATATTCCCTAAAGCTTGGCTGCCCTCTCCATAAATCCCTCGAACTACGAGACCTAATTGGTTAATAGCCGGGATAATGTGATTCATTTGCTGAGTAAGTACAAGACCTGGGAGATGCATCATGACCGAGGCTCTTAATCCTGTTCCCACATTAGTCGGACAGCTGGTTAAGTACCCTCTTTCCTCATCATATGCATAGTCTATGGATTCTTCAATCCAATCGTCAAGAACATTTGCAAGCCTTAAGGTTTCCTTAAGCTGTAACCCTGACATCAAACACTGAATCCTAAGATGGTCCTCTTCGTTAACCATGATGCTTATTTCTTCATTTTCCGAGAGAAGACATGCACCTTTCGCCGATTCTTCCACTAGATGGGGACTGATTAAATGCTTCTCGACAAGTACTCTCTTTTCCAGTGACTTTATTTGATCCATCTCTAGAAGTTCAAGATTGCCTATTTCCGGTGAAACTTCTTTTTCAATCCTCTTCTTAACCAATTCAATAATCTCTTTTGCCTCATCATTGGAAAAGGCGGTAGGGAAGGTGAAATCTTTAAAATTTCTGGCTAACCGAATTCGGGAACTTAATACAATATCCATTTCAGGACCTTCATCATGCATCCATGAACTCAATGCGTTCTCCATAAACTTTTCTAAACTCATGATTCATCGCTCCCCTCCTGTGCCTCATACCTTTTTTCAAGGGAACGAACTTTATCTCTGACTTCTGCCGCTTTTTCAAATTCCTCCTGATCGATGTGTAGCTTTAAATTCTCTTTCAGGTCTGATATTTGTTTCCGAAGATAAATACTTCCACCAATTCTTTTTGGAATTTTACCGATATGTGCAGTATTACCGCTATGAACCCTCTTTAGAATCGGATTTAACTGATCATTGAAAGTTTTATAACACTCAGCACAGCCAAATTTACCAATATGGACGAACTCTTTATAAGAACGATGACAATGAGGACAACGTTTCTCTTCTTTCATAGGGAATGAATTAGTCTTTGTCTGTTGAATATTCGACTCGATATTTAACAATCCTGCTAATAAATTATTTATTGAAAATCCATGCCCACCCGCATCCATGAACATTTCACCTTTTTCCTGAGCACATTTCTCACAAATCATAACTTCAGTCTTTTTCCCATTAATGATTTTGGTAAAGTGAAGAGTCGCAGGTCTTTGTTGGCATTCTTGACAAATCATCATTCATCACCTCTGCCATTTTATTTATATTTTAAGGTTGTAAGCATCGCAGTTAAAATTCGCGCCCTTAATTCATCACGATCTGGTAAATCTATATATATCACTGATCTATCTATGACACTCATCATAATCTTGGCTTCTCTTTCATTAATGACTTCTTCGCTCATCAGTCGGGCAATGACCCCTTCAGCCATAGATTGAGGTACTCGAGAACCGATTAGCGATAATAATTGGTTGATGAGTTGCACGTAATCCTGTGATTTCACCTTCATTATCCGAATATATCCGCCACCGCCGCGCTTACTCTCTACAACATAACCTCTTTCGATTGTAAACCTGGTATTAATTACGTAATTGATTTGAGAAGGAACACACTGAAATTTATCTGCTATTTCGCTTCTTTTAATTTCTAAGATATCTTTCTGACTTATTTCTAGTACTTGCTTCAAATAAGTTTCGATAATATCAGATATGTTTCTCACTCGACCTCCTCCAATCTGACTTTGACTATATTTGACTATTATTATACAAGGAAAAGCACATAATGCAAATTAAAACGCACTAATTCTTCTGTAATAACTATTTTCTCCAAATTATATGTATTTACATACCTCTTGCACACAGTAAAAATAAAATATCTTATTAATTACCCTCAATGATTCTCTTTAAAACCTTCCATATCTCTATTTAACTTTACTTCTAAAACACAAAAAAGGCCAGCACGATGGCTGACCTTTCAAATGGCTTGGCGGCGTCCTACTCTCACAGGGGGAAACCCCCAACTACCATCGGCGCTGAAGAGC
>NZ_JBIWCW010000022.1:0-53050 GCF_044761665.1 Peribacillus sp. NPDC097295 | reverse complement strand
GTCACACCCGTTCCCATTCCGAACACGGCAGTTAAGCTCTTCAGCGCCGATGGTAGTTGGGGGTTTCCCCCTGTGAGAGTAGGACGCCGCCAAGCCATTTGAAAGGTCAGCCATCGTGCTGGCCTTTTTTCGTGTGAGCAAAAGCCGTCTTATTTAGGAAGAAACGAATCCCTAGGTAGGGATTTTTTATATAGACATACACCTAACGTAAGCCTTCATCATACATTATTAAAAGTGCCCCGAGTTCTCTTAAACTATTTAAAGTCATGTATGTGGACACTGATTTTTGGGGAGAATGCAGCTATGGAGGTGGAGATGTTGGGGATAACAACAGCCAAAACAACAGCAGGGGAATCGTGCGTGGTATGTGAACAGGTAAAAGGAATGGGGATACACCTATATACGACATTTATCTGTGAGGAATGCGAAAGGGATATGATTGGGACGGATACGAATGATCCCAGGTATAAACATTATTTGAAAAAGTTAAGGAAAATCACGAATCCTGAAATCTGTTCATAAAGAAATAGTAGTTGTCGATAATTGTAGAGTTAGAGAATGAGGTTCGGAATTTCCTTATTCTCTAACTTTTTTCTGCGCCCAAAATGAGAAAGAAAAAGATGACCTGGGATAAGCCTGGACATATTTGATAAAATGAAAATATTATGAAGTTGAAGGAAGAGGTAAATGAATCAATCCTATACACCATTGTTCGATGCAATGAGCAATTTAAATAAAAAGGGCCCCATTTCATTACACGTCCCAGGCCATAAAAATGGTCAAGTGTTCAACGAAAAAGGGAGAGAAATTTATAAGACCCTGCTTGGAGTAGATGCTACGGAAATAGCGGGTTTGGACGATCTGCATGCTCCAGAAGGAGTCATATTAGAATCTGAACTACTTCTAGCCGATTTATATGGGGTAAAGAAGAGTTATTTCTTAGTCAACGGATCAACCGTAGGAAACCTTGCCATGATCCTTGCTGCTTGTAAGGAGGGGGACAAGGTACTGGTTCAAAGAAATTGTCATAAATCCATCTTGCATGGCCTGATGTTGACAAATGTGCAGCCTGTTTTTTTACAACCGATTTATTACAAGGAATGGGGAGTGGCGGGTGGTATCAGTTCGGATCTATTGGAGGAGGCACTGGTTGTTCATTCGGATGTAAAGGCTATCATATTGACCAACCCCAATTACTATGGACTTACTGAAGATGGACTGTCCGGCATTGTAAAAATGGCACATGAAAGGGGCATCCCTGTGTTGGTAGACGAGGCACATGGTGCTCATTTCCAATTAGGGAATCCTTTTCCTGATTCTGCAATCCTGGCGGGAGCAGACGCAGTTGTCCACTCGGCGCATAAAACTTTACCGGCCATGACCATGGGTTCTTTCCTTCATGTTCAATCCGACTTGTTGGAGGTGGAGAAGGTGACCTTCAATTTGCAAATGCTACAATCGAGCAGTCCGTCTTACCCGATTATGGGATCTCTTGATTTAGCACGGGGGTATCTAGCTTCATTTACAACAGAAGATCAAAATCACCTTATTAAGAGGATTTCAGACTTCAGGGTGGAGCTGGCTAAGATTGGTACGATATGTGTGCTAGAGGCACCGCGGGGCACGTCTATTGACCCTTTGAAAGTAACTATTCGGTCTAAAATGGGCCTAAGTGGTTTTCATTTGCAACAGTTATGCGAAGCGGAAAGCATCTATTCGGAGCTTGCAGATCCCTACAATCTATTGATGACTCTTCCGTTAGTTAAGGGAAACCAGGATTTCCCGTTCCAAGAAGTCGTTCGAAAAATTAAACATGCAACAAAAAATAGTTCAGGAGAACAAGTAGAAGTCCCTGAAGTGATGGGGAGTAATAATGGCACGATGACAACCCTGGCCTACCCATACTCTGTCTTGAAGCAAAAAAGTACAAAGCCTGTTGAATTTGGAAAGGCTATCGGTTCGGTTTCCGCCGAAATGGTTATCCCTTACCCTCCTGGTATTCCATTGATTATGACCGGGGAAATGATTACAGCAGAGCATATGGTGCATTTAGAGAGATTGGTAGCACTGGGCTCCAGGTTTCATGGTGGTTCTTTACTTTCAAGCGGGAAGCTGATTGTTTATGAGAGCAGCCAAGTTGGATAAGATGATATACTACATACAAAGAACCTTGGAGGTACACCAATGAATCGTGGTATTTTTATAACAATGGAAGGGCCGGAGGGAGCAGGGAAAACAACAATCATCCATATGCTCGGAAAGGCTCTACAACAAGAAGGCTATCAAGTTTTATTAACACGTGAACCAGGTGGCATCCCGATATCCGAACAAATAAGGGAAGTCATCTTAAATAAAGGTAATACAGCAATGGATTCAAGAACGGAGGCTTTACTATATGCTGCAGCTAGGCGTCAGCATTTGGTCGAGAAAGTCACTCCGGCCCTTGAAAAGGGAACCATCGTTCTCTGTGATCGATTTATAGATAGCTCGTTAGCCTACCAAGGCTACGCAAGGGGCTTAGATATAGAAGAAGTGTACAATATCAATAAATTTGCAATTGGTGACATGATGCCCGATGTCACGTTCTTTTTTGATATAAAGCCCGAAGTAGGTCTGAGACGTATTCAGTCCAATGGAGACCGGGAAGTGAACAGGCTAGACTTGGAAGCCTTGGAGTTTCATGAAAAGGTATATGAGGGCTATCAGGTAACCATTAATAGATGGAAAGACCGTTTCATTATCGTTGATGCCGATAAGACCATCGAGGAAGTTTTTCAGGAAACGAAGGAACAATTAATGATTGCTTTGAAAAAACGGTAATATAATTCGAGGTTTTCCATAATATTCAACTACGCCCTATTACATGCAAAGACAAATTGTTATAATAGATGTAATGGTAATGAAAATTCATAGTAAGCGGAGGATGATGAGAATGAAAATGATCATTGCTGTCGTTCAAGATAAGGATAGCCATCGACTGCTTAATGAATTAGTGGAACATAATTTTAGGACAACCAAGCTCGCCAGCACGGGTGGGTTTTTAAAATCAGGGAATACAACTTTTATGATTGGGACGGAGGATTCACGTGTCGATCAGGCCGTCGAAATAATCAAGGAAAGTTGTCAGTCACGGTCCCAAATAGTATCACCGGTTTCACCAATGGGAGGCAATGCCGAATCCTATGTGCCTTATCCAGTGGAAATTCAAGTAGGCGGTGCAACCATATTTGTTCTGCCAGTTGAAAATTTCATGCAATTTTAGCGGCCAGATATATGGAGGTTCTTAATGAAAATCAACCATGACATTCCCATTAAGTTGGATAAAGCCCGGCAAGATAACAAACAAATGCAACCAGGTAATGGAAGATTTCAACAGATGGTCCAAACACAGGATCAGAAGATGCAGGTTCAGACCTTGAACCGTTTAATCGGTGACATTGAAGGGGCGGGTCAGCGCCTAGTTCGGTCCCGGACATTTAGGGAACTGGCCAAATATAAGGCATTAGTGAAACGGTTTGTACGCGAAGCTGTTGAGTATGGACTTGAGCTGAAGCAGTCGACAAGTTGGAATCAATACGGACAGAGTCGTCCATTGAAAACCGTGGAAACGATTGATGCGAAATTGATAGAGTTAAGCGAGGAAATATTGAATAAAGAGAAGAGCTCTCTTGAGATATTAGAAATGATAGGCGAAATTAAAGGCCTTCTGATTAATTTATATACGTAAGTGAGTGGATGAAGTTGGATAAAACATGGCAGGATATGAGACAAATTCAGCCACAGGTTATGACGATGTTGCAAAATAGCATCACGAAGAACAGAGTGGCTCATGCGTATATATTTGAAGGGGATAGAGGTACAGGAAAGCAGGAGGTTAGTAAAACTTTTGCAAAAAGCTTACTATGTGAAGCTCCGGTTGAGGGTTATCAGCCATGCGAGAAGTGTAAGAATTGCAAACGAATTTCAAGTGGAAACCATCCAGACATCCATTTGATTGAAAAAGACGGGATCTCGATTAAAAAAGAACAGATTAAAAGTCTCCAAGAAGAATTCTCAAAGAAAAGTGTGGAAGCCGATCGGAAAGTGTACATGATTATGGACGCCGATAAAATGTCGGTCGGAGCAGCGAACAGTCTCTTGAAGTTTTTAGAAGAACCTACGGGAGATACGGTAGCAATACTGATGACCGAACAATTCCAGCGCATCCTTCCGACGATTTTGTCAAGGTGTCAAATGATATCATTTAAACCCTTATCACCGGAGAATGTAAAACGAAAGCTGATGGAACAGGATTTGGATCCGCAGATGGCCGCTATTATCTCTCATATAACACAGAATGTGGGAGACGGAATCGACCTGAGTCATGATGAATGGTTTGTACAAGGTCAAAAAATAGTGGTAAAATTGTATGAAGTGTTAAAACAGAATTCCTTGAAGGCATTGTTATTCCTTCAGACGGATTGGTTTTCACACTTTAAAGAAAGAGAACAGGTAGACAGAGGTCTCGATTTGTTACTTCTTATTTATAAGGATTTATTATACATTCAGTTGGACAAGAAGGACTTGGTTGTATTCCAAAATAAACTGAAGGAATTTGAAACTCACGCGCTTCATCTTTCTCCAAGACGACTCGCTGAACATATGGAGTTTATTTTGGAAGCGAAAAGGAAATTGATGTCCAACACAAATCCACAGCTGTTAATGGAACAGCTTGTGCTGAATTTGCAGGAGGGATCATGATTTGTATGATGTTGTAGGTGTCCGTTTTAAAAAAGCGGGCAAGATATACTACTTTGATCCGGGCGAATTCGCTATTCCTAAGGACGATTTTGTAATAGTGGAGACCGTCCGCGGTGTAGAATTTGGTAAGGTTGTTACAGCCCGTAAACAAGTAGATGAAAATGATGTTGTCCTGCCATTGAAAAAAGTACTTCGGGTTGCAGATGCAAAAGATAAGCTGATTGTTGAAGAAAACAAGGCTGCTGCAGAAGAAGCTTATTATATATGTTGTCAAAAAGTCGACGAGCATAAATTGGATATGAAGCTTGTTGATGTATCATATACCTTTGATAGAAATAAGGTAGTTTTTTACTTTACAGCGGATGGTCGCGTGGATTTCCGTGATTTAGTCAAAGATTTAGCCGCCATATTCAGAACCAGGATCGAACTTCGACAGATCGGGGTCAGGGATGAGGCAAAAATGCTTGGTGGCATTGGACCGTGTGGGAGAATGTTGTGTTGTTCCACTTTTCTTGGAGACTTTGAACCTGTTTCCATTAAAATGGCGAAGGATCAGAATTTATCACTCAATCCTACAAAAATCTCAGGGTTATGTGGCCGGTTGATGTGCTGTCTGAAATACGAAAATGATGAGTACGAAAGTGCGAAGGAAATGCTTCCTGATTTAGGTGAGATGATAGAAACGCCTGGTGGCAAAGGCAAGGTAGTAGGGCTTAATATTCTAGAACGCGTACTTCAGATTGAACTAATCGAGCAGGAAAGAGTATTAGAGTATACTTTAGATGAGATTCTAAAAGAGGGAGCCGTTTCTATTCAAGCCACAGATTATTAAGGTGGTGGAGAGCGTGGACAAAAAAGATATCTTTGAGTCGGTTACCAATATGGAAGCCCAGATAGGCCAATTATATAAACAGCTTGGAGAATTGAAGGAGAATCTTGCGGATATCCTCGAAGGAAATCAGTCGCTCAAGTTGGAAAATGAGCACTTGCGCCATCGATTAGGCCTTACTGATGCTGAGAGTGAACCCACTTCTACTTCTATAAAGGTGAAACAAAAAGCGAAAAACCGTGCGGAGAGTACGGATAAGGTCATGGATATAGGGGAAGGCTATGATAATCTAGCCCGTATCTATCAAGAAGGCTTTCATATTTGTAATCTGCATTTTGGCAGTTTACGAAAAGAGGGAGATTGCCTGTTCTGTTTATCCTTTTTAAACAAGAAGTGAAAATGGAATACTATAAAAGAATGTTCCATCTCTTTTACGTGATAGATAGACCGTTTACAATATATAGTGATTCGGGGTCTGACGCATACTATGAGTCAGGCCCCTTTTTGGTACGAAAGAAGGTTAAAGTAAGGTCCTAATCCTGCTTTTTCTACATATATAGGAGGGTTAACTGCAATGGTAGAACTTAAAGGAGATGAACGGCTTGATTACCTATTGGCGGAGGATTTACGAATCATCCAGAGTCCATCGGTTTTTTCTTTTTCATTAGATGCCGTTCTATTATCCAGATTTGTAAACGTACCAATTCAAAAGGGAAAGTTGGTGGATCTCTGCTCTGGAAATGGTGTCATACCTTTGTTGTTAAGCACGAGAACTAAAGGCTCGATAACAGGCATAGAGATTCAGGAACGCTTATATGATATGGCCCAAAGAAGTGTCGACTATAACGAAGTATCTTCTCAGATTGAGATGATACATGCTGATATAAAAGAAATTCCCAAGCAAATAGGGTACAGTAAATACGATGTAGTGACATGTAACCCGCCTTACTTTACAACTCCATCCATCGAGGAAATCAATAAGAACGAACACTTTGCGATTGCCCGTCATGAAATCATGTGCACGTTAGAAGACGTCATGCGTGTTTCAAGTCAGTTACTTCGTCAGGGCGGCAAAGCAGCATTCGTCCATAGACCGGGACGTTTGATGGATATACTAAGACTCATGAGGGAGTATCGGATTGAACCGAAGAGGTTGCAATTCGTATATCCAAAAAGTTCGAAAGAGGCCAATACGATTCTTATTGAAGGAATTAAAGACGGAAACCCGGATTTGAAAATCTTGCCTCCTCTTGTCGTTTACAATGAACAGAATGAATATAATCCTGAAATTAGAAGGATTTTATATGGAGACGAATAAACATTACTTCTACGTCTTGAAATGCAGGGATGATAGTTATTATGCGGGATACACAAACAATTTAGAACGTAGAATTAACATGCATAATCAGGGGAAGGGCGCAAAATACACGCGTGGACGGATTCCTGTGGAACTGATTTACCATGAAACGTTTGAAAACCAAACATTGGCCATGCAGGCAGAATACCAGTTTAAGCAACTGACTAGAAAACAAAAAGAACAGTGGATGGCAAAGGAGGAGACTTAATCTATGTGGCAACAAAAGAGTTTTGAAAAAGAGGGATTGGAGCCGGCGTTATATCTAGTGCCTACACCAATAGGAAATCTAGAGGATATGAGTTTCCGGGCGTTAAGAATTTTAAAGGAAGCGGATGTCATTGCTGCTGAGGATACGCGAAATACAAAAAAACTTTGCAATTATTTTGAGATTTCTACACCTATCGTCAGTTACCATGAGCATAATAAAGAATACAGCGGGCGGCAGATGCTTGAACGTCTTCGTTCCGGTCAAGTCATCGCTCTTGTCAGTGATGCGGGGTTACCGACGATTTCAGACCCTGGATATGAACTAGTAAAGGAAGCAATCGCAGAGCAGTTTAAGGTCATCCCATTGCCTGGTGCTAACGCTGCATTAACGGCGTTGATCGCCTCAGGTCTTGCCCCTCAACCCTTTTACTTCTATGGGTTTCTAAAGCGGGGAGCAAAAGAGAAGAAACAAGAGTTGGAAAAACTGAAAAAAATGGAGGCCACTTGGATTGTATATGAGTCGCCACATCGCTTGAAGGAAACCTTGAAACATATGCAAGAGATCCTCGGTGACCGTCAAATTGTCCTATGTCGTGAATTAACCAAGAAATTTGAAGAGTTCATACGTGGTTCGATAAGTGAGGCAATGAATTGGGCAGTCGAAAATGAGGTACGCGGTGAGTTCTGTCTGATAATAGAAGGGGCACAAGAACACGATGAAGAACCGGAAGAATCATGGTGGACGGCATTCGACATTGTGGGACATGTCAATTATTATATTGAAAACAAGGAACATTCCTCAAAGGATGCTATAAAGCAGGTTGCAAAAGATCGAAATATGCAAAAACGTGACGTATATCAGGCATTCCATGTCGATGCCGATTAAGAAGACAGAAAAAAAACTTCCGGATACCGGAAGTTTTTTGTATATTAATTAGTTAGAAGTTGTAAAGTTCTGTTGAATTTCTTTAATAAGCATTTCTGCACCTTCACGGCTAAGAATCAATTTACCATTAGCAAGTGTAAGGTTGTTATCAGAAACTTCACCAGTTACTTGGCAAGTCATGTTAGGCTTATATTTTTTTAAGATAATACGCTCATCATCAACATAGATTTCTAAAGCGTCTTTCTCAGCGATGCCTAATGTACGGCGAAGCTCGATTGGAATAACTACCCGGCCTAACTCATCAACTTTACGAACGATTCCTGTAGATTTCATTGTGAAAAATTCCCCTCTCAAAATACAATTTAGTACTTTTTCTATTTTTTTCGTCATTATTCGACAATTTATTTATAAATTTATAATACCAGGCATTCCCATATTCGTCAATGATTTATTTTCACTTTTCTGTATGACCGTATTTAGAAGCCTTTTTTACGTAGGAAGAAAGAAATGAACAGACAAAAATATTATGCATTATCAACTAATTACTTAGCCATGATTCGACAAACTATGATAACTTCTCCCATTATATGATTAATGTTCTTTTAGTTTCAAACCAAAACTTCTGAATATAGGATATTTTGACTATAAAAGCCGATCCGAATGGGTATTTGCGTAAAATATGATTAGTAAGGTATATTTTGTTGAGGTAAGAGGTAATGATGACATAATAGAATAGAAGCATCTTTGTAAGATTTATTGATGAGTATATTCCTTCGCCTTTCATTCGGTTCCCAAGAACAAATGATTGTTGATTCTTGTCGCATAGAATGACAGATAGGGTTAAAATAGAGATAATAGTTTTACTGTAGTCTAATTGGCAGGGAGAAGCCCCTAGCTAGTTTCGCAAATGATGAGGAGGCAATACAATGCAGGATAAATCAAAAACATTTTATATTACAACACCCATATATTATCCAAGCGGTAATTTACATATAGGGCATGCGTATACGACAGTGGCTGGTGATGCCATGGCCCGTTATAAAAGGATGCGTGGCTTTGACGTTATGTACTTAACGGGAACAGATGAGCACGGCCAGAAAATCCAGCGGAAAGCGGAAGAAGAGGGAATCACACCTAAGCAATATGTGGACAATATCGTGTCCGGGATAAAAGAGCTTTGGAATAAGCTTGATATTTCCTATGATGATTTCATAAGGACGACAGAGGACCGTCATAAAGAGGTTGTCGCGAAAATCTTCAAGAAGCTCCTAGACCAGGGCGATATATACCTCGATCAATATGAAGGCTTATATTGTACCCCATGTGAATCTTTCTTTACGGAACGACAAGTCGAAGAAGGCAATGGGAACTGTCCGGATTGCGGAAGATCAGTAGAGAAAGTGAAGGAAGAGTCCTATTTCTTCAAGATGAGCAAATATGCGGATCGATTGTTGAAGTTTTATGAGGAAAATCCAGAGTTCATTCAGCCTGAATCAAGAAAAAATGAAATGATCAATAACTTTATCAAACCAGGATTAGAAGACTTGGCTGTTTCCCGTACAACATTCGATTGGGGAATTAAAGTACCAGGAGATCCAAAACATGTGATATATGTCTGGATTGATGCGTTGACTAACTATATTACAGCTTTAGGGTATGGAACGGATAATGATTCTAAATACAGGAATTACTGGCCGGCGGATGTACATTTAGTAGGGAAGGAAATCGTTCGTTTCCATACCATTTACTGGCCGATTATGTTAATGGCTCTTGATATGCCGCTACCGAAAAAAGTATTCGCCCATGGATGGTTGCTTATGAAAGATGGCAAAATGTCGAAGTCAAAAGGAAACGTAGTCGATCCGGTTACATTGATTGACCGCTACGGTTTGGATTCCTTACGTTACTACCTACTTCGCGAAGTTCCATTCGGTGCGGATGGGGTATTTACACCAGAAGGCTTTGTAGAACGGATTAACTTTGATTTGGCGAATGATTTAGGTAACTTATTGAACAGGACGGTCGCGATGGTCAATAAGTATTTCGATGGTGTGATTCCGAATTACGAAGGATCGAACGGTGAATTTGAAAAGATCCTGCTTGAAATGAACCAAGATACGGTCAATAAGTATGAAGAAGCAATGGAAAAAATGGAATTCTCCGTGGCCCTGACTTCCATTTGGCAGCTTGTGAGCAGAACTAACAAGTTCATCGATGAAACCCAACCATGGACACTGGCAAAAGAAGAATCCAAAAAAGGGGAACTTGCGAGTGTTATGATTCACTTGGCCGAATCTCTACGCCGGACAGCCGTTCTGTTAAAACCATTTTTAACACAGACACCGGAAAAAATCTTTGCCCAGCTAGGTATTGAGGATGAGACTTTGAAAGCATGGGAAAGTCTGTCGGAGTTTGGCCAAATCCCATCCGGGACAAACGTGTTAAAAGGGGACCCTATCTTCCCACGACTAGAAATGGAAGAAGAAGTTCAATATATTAAAGAACAAATGCAGGGTGGCACTTCCAAAGAGGAAGAAAAGGTAGAAGTGGAAATCCCAGAAGTTGATGAAATTACGATCGATGATTTTACTAAGGTTGAACTTCGCGTAGCACAGGTGATGGAAGTGGAGCCTGTTAAGAAGGCAGACAAGCTACTTAAATTACAGCTAGATTTAGGTTATGAAAAGCGTCAGGTTGTTTCAGGTATTGCCCAACACTACAAACCGGAAGAACTAGTAGGAAAGAAAGTGATTTGCGTAACCAATCTTAAACCAGTGAAGTTACGTGGGGAGCTTTCTCAAGGAATGATTTTGGCGGGCAGCCAGGATGGCGTTCTATCTGTTGCAACGATAGATGCTTCCATTCCTAATGGATCGAAAGTGAAATAAATCAAAAAAACATAAAAGTGTTTCATATGAAACACTTTTATGTTTTTTATTTATATGATCAATAATAGAACAGGTTACTTACCTGCACATACCTGCACATAACTGGGGCGGCAACTATGTAATATGTTTGTTACCTAAATGAGAAACATAAAACTTTCAATCCGAAATAAAATAGTGCTAGAAAGGGAGAAAAAAATATGCTTTTCGATACACATGTACATGTTAATGCAGAGCAATTCAACGAAGACCTTGAAGAGGTCATAGAAAGAGCGCAGGAAGCGGGAGTGAAAAATATGGTCGTGGTCGGTTTTGACCGTCCTACCATTAATAGAGCGATGGAATTGGTGGAAACATATTATTTTATGTTTGCGGCAGTCGGCTGGCATCCCGTTGATGCAATAGATATGACGGAGGAAGACCTACAGTGGATAGAAGAGCTGTCCGCACATCCTAAGGTTGTGGCTATAGGGGAAATGGGACTTGATTATCATTGGGATAAATCGCCAAAGGAAATACAAAAGGAAGTATTCCGGAAGCAAATACGCCTAGCGAAAAAAGTGGGCTTACCCATCATCATTCATAATCGTGAAGCGACCGCAGATATCGTGAGCATCTTAAAGGAAGAAGAGGCATCAGAAGTGGGAGGCATCATGCATTGCTTTAGCGGTAGTGCTGAAACTGCATTGGAATGCATTGATATGAACTTCTATATTTCATTGGGAGGCCCTGTGACCTTTAAGAATGCGAAGAAACCAAAAGAAGTAGCTGCAGCCGTGCCTTTAGACCGTCTATTAATCGAGACGGATTGTCCTTATCTTGCACCTCATCCCTTTAGAGGAAAGCGTAATGAACCATCCTATGTGAAGCTTGTTGCGGAGCAAATCGCCGAAATTAAGCAGCTTTCAGTAGAAGAAGTATCTCAAGCTACAACGAATAATGCCAAGAAATTATTCGGCATTAATTGACAGCATTTTGGGTCATAATCTCCCCGGGTTTGCTATCTGGAAGGCAATTTTTTAAGATTCTACAAATCTCTCTCCCAACATAGGCAATTTATGTCGAGAAGTCACCCTTTCCTTTTCTACACAGAATATGCATAATAGGTAATAATTTCCTTAATGAGAAGTGAATGGGTTGACAGCTCGATAAGTATGTCTATATAATCACCGGGAGGAAGGAGGAGTTTTTCATTCTATTAAAAACTATGAAAAACCTAATTTCCAGGCTTGTAGGCAAGAAGAGAATAGCGGTCGCAATATCCACGGCAATTCTCGTCACTACTGCGCTGGGAATACTGATCCATAAAGGAACAATGAATACCGTTACTATTATGCTGGACGGAAAAAAAGAGGTAGTGCGGACACACGCGGCTACTGTAAATGATATGTTAAAAGATTTAGAGATTACGGTTCAAGCCGCAGATTATGTTCATCCTTCGGTTGACAGCGAGGTAGCTGATGACCTAGAGGTTGTGTACAAGCAGGCTCGAAAAATTGTCATGGTAGAAGATGGTGAGCGAGAGGAAGTCTGGTCAACCGCTGATACCGTGGAGGAATTTCTGAAGGAACAAAAGCTTGGGGTGGACGAGAAGGATAAAATTACACCTTCTAATGATACGAAGCTCAAGGCAGATATGGAAGTTAGCATCGATAGAGCTTTTTTACTGAAACTGGTTGTAGGTGGAAAAGAAAAGCAGGTTTGGTCAACTTCGACTACGGTCGCTGACTTTTTAAAGCAACAGGGTGTCAAGCTCAATGATTTGGATCGAGTTGAACCGGGGTTAGTAGAAAAAGTTGAAGCAAAGAATACGGTAAACGTTATTCGGATTGAAAAAGTCACCGATGTAGTGGAAGAACCTGTCGATTATGCTGTCATTACTAAAAAAGACGACTCCTTATTAAAAGGGAAAGAGAATATTGTAAAAGAAGGTAAAAAAGGCATCACTTCTAAGGAATATGAAGTGATTAAAGAGAATGGCAAAGAAGTCAAAAGAAAATTGCTCTCTAAAAAAATTGTGAATAAAAAGCAGGATAAAGTGGTAGCAGTCGGGACAAAAACGGTAGATACTCAAGCCGCCGCACCTAGAGCTACCAATGTGAGCTCTACTGGTGGTAAAGAGATTTACGTCTCATCAACGGCATATACGGCAAGTTGCCAGGGCTGTTCGGGTGTTACTTCCACAGGCGTAGACTTGAAGAGTAATCCAAATGCCAAAATTATAGCAGTCGACCCAAGCGTGATTCCTTTGGGATCGAAAGTGTATGTCGAGGGATATGGATATGCCACTGCTGCTGATAAGGGTGGAGCAATCAAGGGAAATAAAATAGATGTGTTCTTCTCATCGAAGAATGATGCATATCGCTGGGGCGTAAAGAAAGTGAAAATCCGTGTACTGAACTAATAAGTTTTTTTCTCGCAGGAGATAAATAGTCTCCTGTTTTTTGACGTTTTATTTTTCCATTTGTTGAAAACATCAGTATAAACCTGTTTTAATAAGATAGACGATTTAATACGTCATAAAGTTTCAGTATAAAGAAAAAATGGGTTGAGTGATGATGTCTTGGTCCAGAAGCTATCTCGAGTGAAAAGTCGTTGCAAGGATCTTTCGCTTTTCTGTATGGAGGAAAACATGAAAAAGATTAAAGAAATTATTGTCGTAGAAGGTAAAGACGATACGGTGGCGATAAAAAGGGCAGTCAATGCGGATACCATCGAAACGAATGGGTCTGCCGTGAATGAATCCTGTATAGAACAGGTGAGGCTAGCTCAAGTGACGCGGGGCGTTATCATTTTTACGGATCCGGATTTTCCAGGCCAAAAAATCAGAAATATCATTTCCGAACAAGTAAAAGGCTGTAAGCATGCCTTTTTAACAAAGAAGGAAGCATTGCCTAAGTCTGGCAGAGGAATAGGCGTGGAACATGCTTCTCCAGAAGCGATCCGCAATGCATTGAAAGACGCACAATTAATGGATGAAGAAGCCCAAGAGGAAATATCCCAGCAGGATTTAATAGATGCAGGTTTAATCGGTGGAGCGGGTGCTAGAGAGCGCAGAGAAAGATTGGGGTCCATCTTAAAGATCGGTTTCACTAACGGAAAGCAATTATATAAGCGTTTAAAGATGTTCCAAATATCAACTGAGGCTTTTTGCGAAGCGATTGTACAGATAAATCAGGAGGAAAAACATGAATAAGGATATAGCAACCCCTGTCAGGACGAAAGACATTTTAAAGAAGTATGGATTTTCGTTTAAAAAGAGCCTAGGTCAAAATTTTCTAATCGATACGAATATCTTGAAACGGATTGTCGAACATGCGGAGTTAACAGATGAAAGTGGAGCAATCGAAATCGGGCCAGGTATCGGAGCGTTGACGGAACAATTGGCTAAAAGTAGCAAAAAGGTTACGGCCTTCGAGATAGACCAGCGTTTGCTTCCAATCCTGGCAGATACTCTGTCTCCATATGACAATGTGAAAATCATCCATGGAGATGTTCTTAAAGCAGATGTTAAGCAGGCTATAGAAGAGGAATTCAAGGATATTAAGGACATCATGGTTGTTGCCAACCTTCCTTACTATGTGACGACGCCGATTATTTTAAAACTCTTGTCGGAGGATTTACCGATAAGGGGTATCGTATGTATGTTGCAAAAGGAAGTCGCTGATCGGATTGCAGCTAAACCTGGGACAAAGGAATATGGTTCTCTATCGATTGCGATTCAATATTATACGGAAGCAGAAACGGTGATGATTGTTCCAAAAACGGTATTCATGCCGCAACCGAATGTTGACTCGGCCGTTATTCGCCTCACAAAACGAACTACACCGATTGTAGAAGTTCAAGATGAGGATTTTCTTTTCGTCGTGACCCGAGCGAGCTTTGCGCAGCGCCGTAAAACGATATTAAATAACCTGACAAGTCAATTGCCAGAGGGCAAAGCGAAAAAGGAAATGATTCTTGCCGCTCTTGAGGCCTCAGAAGTGGATCCGACAAGAAGAGGGGAAACATTGAGCATTGAGGAATTCGGGCGCCTGAGTGACGCATTGCTGCCGAATTTTAAATAAGGACTACTATTAATTTAAGTCGGAAAGGGAGTCTATATTCCCTCATCCGGCTTTTTTTTAGATTTGAGCGGTTTGTGAACCTATTCTTGCATAAGATATACGTCATTTTTTACTTTCACCATTCATGGGGAGTTGGCATAACTTAAGAAAGAAAACAATCTAGGGTGGGCTTTAAAATTAGTCTTCTCATGGGGTGGAGCAATGAATGTTCAGATAAACGATATAGTCGGTCGACTTTCCTATAAATGCGACGTATTGTTTCGGGTGATTGATATCAGGGACAATAACGGAAGACGTGAAGCGGTTCTTTATGGGGAAGATATCCGGCTAATCGCAGATGCACCTTTTCAAGATTTGATGATTATAAATGATAACGAGCGAAGTGTACGTCAAAGGTCCAATGAAGTACTTCAAGAACAGTCATACCGCCTATTAACGCAGGATCTAGAGCTGCAGCAACAAAAAAGTGGGTATCAATCGAGCAATGGTTATCGTTATAGCGGTGAGTATTTTCAAATACCGGGTAGAGTGCTACACGTAGATGGAGATGCCTCCTATCTACGAAAATGCCTAGATTTATACCAGAAATTTGGCATACCGGTGAATGGCGTCTATTGTAACGAAAAGGAAATGCCACAGCGAATTGGAAGTCTATTGGACCATTATCGTCCGGATATCCTTGTCGTCACGGGACATGACGCCTATTCTAAAGCAAAAGGACCGATGTCGGATATTAATGCGTATCGTCACTCGCAGGATTTTGTGCAAACCGTACGAGAGGCGAGAAAGAAAGTATCACATCTCGATCAACTAGTTATTTTTGCAGGGGCTTGTCAATCCCACTTTGAATCCATCATCCAAGCAGGGGCCAATTATGCAAGTTCCCCTTCAAGGGTGAATATTCACGCACTAGACCCTGTGTACATCGTGGGTAAGGTGAGTTTCACGGCCTATATGGAAAATCTTCATGTATGGGATGTTCTACGCAATACATTGACTGGCGAAAAGGGATTAGGTGGAATTGAAACAAAAGGCATGCTTCGAACAGGGCTTCCCTTTAAACCTTTTCTTGAAGAATGATGAGCTGCATTTTGAAAGAATGCAGCTCGCTTTTGTTATTTGGAATTTCGGATATATGCAAGGATGCTTGGACTTTTTTGAGCGAAAAGGTGAGCAGACGACTCAGTAGCGAAAATTCAGCTTTTTTTCTAATGAATAGTTCGCTTACATATATTCCTAGGTACTAGGAGATAATAAAATTGTTAACGATTTTTTGCAGAATAAAGGTAAAAATATATTGACTACATTTTTAACTGCTGATATAATTTATTATTTTGTTTGCGTAGATTAACAATTCGTGATATACTATACTTAGTGAGGTGGACCGAAAATGCCAAAAACTCTAGCTGATATTAAAACTGCACTTGATTCAAACCTAGGTAAAAGATTGCTTCTTAAAGCAAACGGTGGAAGAAGAAAGACTGTAGAACGTTTTGGAATTTTGGCGGAAACTTATCCGGCTGTTTTTGTAATTGAACTCGACCAAGATGAAAATGCGTTTGAAAGAGTATCTTACAGCTATGCGGATGTATTAACGGAAGCCGTGGAACTAACCTTTTTAAACAAACAACAAGAGATTTAACTTAGAGGAAGTAGCAGACAATATGTTTGCTGCTTTTTGATTTGTTCAAAACCCCAAAAGTGACCAGTTCAGGATGAAAGAAGTAGTCATGAAATAGCGTATGTAACAAACACTAGGCATGTGACAGCATGTGAAAGGGGTTGTTTCGCTTGAGTAGAAAAAAAGGGATTATGTCAGAGGGTTTTAAGGAAGAATTGGCAAAAGAACTTGGGTTTTATGATGTTGTCCAGAAAGAGGGTTGGGGAGGAATCCGAGCCCGCGACGCAGGGAACATGGTAAAACTTGCAATCGAAAAAGCACAACGTCAAATGGTGGATAAAGAATAAAATCTCACTAAAATGAATCATGCTGTCCATTACGAAATGGGCCAGGCTCTTTCTTCGATGTATAGCGATATCCAATTATGCTTACATTGTAGAGACAGGAGTCTGGCCTTTTATTATGAATAAAAACATACGCATATCGGGCATTAAGTTGCACAGCTTCTTCCTTACCAAGGATCAATGGCCCCCTCTCTCTGCAGTTCTTTTCTCCTTTCTAAGGCGATCCCGACTTCAATCAATTGTAAATAGGATGAAAAAACCTTTAGAATAGAAACAAATATGGTAGAATAGGACAAGAACTTTTAAGAACGTTAAAGTAGGTGGACATATTGAGGATTATGGAAAAAGCCCCGGCTAAAATTAATTTGGCTTTGGATGTGCTTTTCAAACGGCCTGATGGGTACCATGAGGTAGAGATGATCATGACGACAGTCGACCTTGCGGATAGAATAGAGCTAAAAGAAATAAAAGGGAACCACATTCAAATTCTATCTCATAATCGGTTTGTTCCGGATGATCATCGGAATTTGGCGTATCAAGCTGCATTCATATTAAAGGAACGTTATGGGATTGATAAAGGTGTTTCTATTACTATAGAGAAAAACATTCCGGTTGCAGCCGGACTTGCAGGTGGTAGCAGTGATGCCGCGGCTACACTAAGAGGATTAAATAGACTGTGGAAGTTAGGACTTTCCATGGATGAAATGGCTGAAATCGGGGCCGAAATCGGTTCAGACGTTTCGTTTTGTGTTTATGGAGGTACAGCTTTGGCCAAAGGGCGTGGGGAAAAAATCACGCATCTTCCCACACCGCCAAAATGCTGGGTTATTCTAGCTAAACCGACCATTGGCGTGTCTACAGCTGATATCTATAAACGGCTGCAAGTTGCCAAAATGGATCATCCTGATATTCCAGGTATGATTACGGCCATAAAAGACAATAGTTATGAAGATGTATGTTTAGGGTTGGGAAATGTACTGGAGCAGGTCACGTTGCAGTTGTATCCAGAAGTGGCCAATATCAAAGATCAAATGAAGACCTTCGGAGCGGATGCTGTCTTAATGAGCGGAAGTGGGCCGACCGTCTTTGGCCTGGTGGAGCATGATTCCCGTATGCAAAGAATCTATAATGGACTAAGAGGATTTTGTGATCAAGTCTATGCTGTCCGCATGTTAGGTGACCGGAATGACCTTGAATAAATGCGTACAATGATGGTATAGTTGCATTATAATATTCGGAAATGACAGAGGATGTGTTTCAAATGAAATTTCGTCGCAGCGAGAGGCTAGTCGATATGACCAATTATTTATTAGAACATCCAGGGGAACTCGTTTCGCTGACCTACTTTGCTGAAAGGTATAGCTCGGCCAAGTCTTCAATAAGTGAAGACTTGACGATCATCAAGGATACCTTTGAACAACGAGGAATAGGTTCTTTGACGACTGTACCTGGTGCAGCGGGTGGCGTGAAGTATATCGTTTCCATTAGGCAGGAGGAAGCCGATACTTTTATAGACGGACTTTGTGATACGATCGCTAGTCCTGAAAGGCTGTTACCGGGCGGCTATCTATATATGACTGATATTTTGGGTCACCCGCAAACTGTAAATAAGGTCGGTCGGATTATTGCTTCCATGTATGCCAAGAAAAATGTCTCGGTGATCATGACGATGGCTACTAAAGGAATATCATTAGCCTACGCAGTGGCGAACTATTTGAATGTTCCCGTCGTCATAGTTAGAAGGAATAATAAGGTGACAGAAGGCTCTACCGTTAGCATCAACTATGTCTCGGGGTCTTCTAAGCGAATTCAGACAATGGTGCTCTCAAAGAGAAGCCTGGTCGAGGGATCGAATGTACTGATTGTGGATGATTTCATGAAGGCAGGAGGGACTATTAACGGGATGGTCAGCCTACTGGATGAATTTAAGGCAACCGTTGCCGGGATTGCTGTTCTTGTAGAATCGGAACATACAGAAGAGTGTCTCGTGGAGGATTATGTTTCATTAATCAAGCTGACACAAGTTGTTGAAAGAGATAAAAAAATAAATGTCAGTCGTGGGAACTATTTTACAAAAAGGGATTAGGGGGGATTTTTCATGAAAAAGGTACAGACGAATGAAGCTCCAGCAGCAATTGGTCCATATTCACAAGGTATGATCGTGGATAACTTATTCTTTAGTTCGGGTCAAATTCCTCTTACAGCTTCAGGTGAAATGGTTAATGGAGATGTAAAAGAACAAACACATCAGGTCTTTAAAAATCTTAAAGCCGTATTGAAAGAGGCAGGGGCCACTTTAGACACAGTCATTAAAGCGACGGTATTTATTAAAAGCATGGATGATTTCAGTTCGATTAATGAAGTATACGGAGAGTATTTCTCCACACATAAGCCAGCTCGCTCTTGCGTAGAGGTTGCACGATTGCCTAAAGATGCTCTGGTAGAAATAGAAGTGATTGCGCTCGTTAATTAAACGGGCCTTTTTTTTGTCTTTCTAGGGGGAATGTAGTGGGTACTTTTCCTGAATTTTAAGGAATTATCCTTATTTTTTTCAAAACTAGGCTTAATTTTCTAAAAAACTTACAGATAATAGAAGGAGTTCCTAACTTTTTGTTGAATATGTACTTTAAGATTTAACAACAAAAAGGGATGGTGAGCTTAAATGGAAGTTACTGACGTAAGGCTACGCCGTGTGAATACGGATGGTCGTATGAGAGCAATCGCATCAATCACACTGGATAATGAATTTGTGGTTCATGATATTCGGGTAATAGACGGGAATAATGGTTTATTTGTGGCTATGCCAAGTAAACGAACTCCAGATGGAGAATTCCGCGATATTGCACATCCGATTAATTCTTCCACACGCGGGAAAATTCAAGAAGCTGTCTTGACAGAGTATCATCGTTTAGGAGAACTTGAAGCCGAATTAGAGGAAGCGGGAGCAGGAGCTTCTTAACTGTTTATATGGGTAATTATAGATAAGCGCAACCAGAGCCTACTTCTTAAGTAGTGCTCTTTTTTACTTTTATTACGGAGTGGAAGACTTGCAAGCCACCTGATAAGCAAGTTATCTGTTCATATCTTCAAAGTTACAAATACCCGATTTTTTATATTTTAAACATTTTTTTATTTGGAAATAAATTTTTTTTGTGAAATTAAGATACTTACCATAAAAGGAAAATCTGAGCAACGGTGTTGTTCGTTTATTAAAGAAGTATTTACATAGAAGAAGTACTTCATTTACTTAAGGGAATAGGGGACGATATGTCCGTATTAATGGGGTTGTTATCGCATTAGAGATATTGTTAAGGATTGTTTTCGAGTGGAGAATACCTCCTATTTTGTACGGGGTATCGTGATAAATGGTGAAATTTAAGACAGTCATTATTCCTAAATATAGGATAAATAGCAGTGGGAATCAATCCTTTTTCTGAAGGATGGGGGCTAATAATATCATCCACTTTCAAATGTTACCTTGAAATGAATCCTTATTTGAGATAATATTTTTAATGGATAAAAAGGTGAAAATGGAGGCCTGTTATGAGTAATCGCTATGCAATAATTTTGGCCGCTGGGCAAGGCACTAGGATGAAATCTCAGCTTTACAAGGTTTTACACCCTGTTTGCGGAAAACCAATGGTACAACATGTTATCGATCAAGTCAATCAACTTCAAATAGAAGATATTGTAACAGTTATTGGGCATGGAGCCGAAAAAGTACAAGAACAGCTTGGGGATTCATGCAAGTACGCCTTGCAAGAACACCAATTAGGTACGGCACATGCTGTTATGCAGGCGGAAAGCGTATTAGCGGGTAAAAGTGGAATAACACTTGTTATCTGTGGGGATACGCCCTTAATCAAAGCAGAAACGATGGAAGAGCTTATCGCATTGCATGAAAAAAACCAGGCGAAAGCGACGATTCTGACTGCTTTTGCAGATAAACCGGACGGCTATGGCAGAGTCATACGCAGTGAAAATGGCCTGGTTGAAAAAATTGTCGAGCATAAGGATGCTTCCGTTGAAGAACGATATGTTAAGGAAATCAATACCGGTACATATTGTTTTGACAATCAGGCATTATTCAGCGCGCTGAAAAAAGTTTCAAATGAAAATGTCCAAGGGGAGTATTATTTACCGGATGTCATTGAAATCTTGAAACAAGAAGGCGAAACGGTAACAGCCTTTCAATCAAATAACTTCGAAGAGACTTTAGGTGTGAATGATCGGGTCGCTTTATCACAGGCGGAACAAATTTTGCGCAAGCGCATCAATGAAGTTCATATGAGAAATGGTGTAACGATAATTGACCCGCTTACGACATATATTGAAGCTGATGTGAAAATTGGGCAGGATACGATTATATATCCCGGTACAATGATTAAAGGCCAAAGTGTAATCGGGCCCAATTGCCTGATTGGTCCGCATTCGGAAATCAATAATTGTGAAATTGGAAATGATACGGAGATTCGGCAGTCGGTTGCACAGGATAGTCAGATTGGAAATTCCGTGAAAATCGGTCCGTTTGCGCATATCCGGCCTGAATCGGATATACAGGATTCCGTGAAAATCGGTAATTTTGTCGAAATTAAAAAATCCGTTTTTGGAAAAGGAAGCAAGGCCTCTCATTTGAGTTATATAGGGGATGCTGAGGTTGGAGAGAATGTAAATATAGGCTGTGGATCTATTACCGTGAATTATGACGGTAAAAACAAATATTTGACGAAGATTGAAGACGACGTCTTTATTGGCTGTAATTCAAATCTTGTCGCACCTGTAACAATTGCAAAAGGAGCATATGTTGCTGCGGGTTCAACTATCACTAAGGATGTACCGCAGGAAGCTCTGTCAGTTGCCCGGGCACGTCAAGTTAACAAAGAAGATTATGTAAAGAGATTAAAACTCAATAACTAACCCACGGAGGTCATCATGTCAAATCAGTATCTAGATCCTAATTTAAAAGTATTCTCTTTGAATTCAAACTTTGGTTTAGCCCAAGAAATTGCTGCAGCAATTGGGGTTGAACTTGGAAAGTGTACAGTAACGAGTTTCAGTGATGGTGAAGTTCAAATAAACATAGAAGAAAGTATTCGTGGGTGTGATGTTTATGTCATTCAATCAACGAGCCAGCCAGTCAATGAAAATTTAATGGAACTTTTGATCATGATCGATGCATTAAAACGTGCATCTGCTAAAACCATTAACATTGTTATGCCGTATTATGGATATGCACGTCAAGATAGAAAAGCTCGCGCACGTGAACCAATCACGGCGAAACTTGTAGCAAATCTGCTTGAAACAGCTGGTGCGCACCGTGTCATTACATTAGATCTACATGCACCACAAATTCAAGGTTTCTTCGATATTCTAATTGATCACCTAGTTGCAGTTCCGATTCTTTCTGATTTCTTCAAAGAAAAAAATCTTGAAGATATCGTTATTGTTTCACCGGACCATGGTGGTGTGACACGTGCGCGTAAAATGGCGGATCGTTTAAAAGCGCCGATTGCCATTATTGATAAACGCCGCCCAAGACCAAATGTGGCTGAAGTAATGAACATCATCGGTAACATCGAAGGCAAAACGGCTATCCTGATTGATGACATCATCGATACAGCAGGAACCATCACACTTGCAGCAAATGCCCTTGTAGAGAATGGGGCTAAAGAAGTCTATGCATGTTGTACTCACCCAGTCCTTTCAGGTCCGGCAATTGAGCGCATCCAAAATTCATCAATCAAGGAATTAGTCATCACCAATTCTATTGTCCTTTCTGAAGAAAAGAAAATTGATAAAATTGTTGAATTGTCTGTTGCTCCACTGATCGCTGAAGCGATTATTCGTGTGCATGAAGAACAATCTGTTAGCACATTATTCGATTGATATATATAAAAGGTGGGCCTTAGGGTCCACCTTTTTTATATAGAATTCACCGGTAGACCTTTGCAAGAGATGCGAACCGAACCATCCTTTCTTCAGGTAAATCAGACTTAGATCGTGCCAGTATATGTTTAATCCACCTCTCATAAGGGAAGATTTAATAATATAGTGAAACTGTAATATTTTAAATTCAAGGAAGGTGGAGGAATGTATGAGTAATCTATTAGTAGCAAAAGAACGCAAAGGTGCCAAACAATCTAATTTAAGAAACTTAAGAGAAAGCGGAGAAATTCCTGCTGTAGTATATGGTAACCATAACGGTAGCACAGCTATCTCGGTTAATAATGCAGATTTCCAAAAAACAATAAAAGAAGTAGGTCGTAACGGAATTATTTCTTTGGATTTAGAAGGAACCAAACATCAGGTCATGCTTTCTGATTATCAGAAGGATCCATTGAAAAACTTTATATTCCATGCCGATTTCTTAATCGTCGACATGTCAGCTGAATTACAAGCACAGGTGCGCATCAACCTTGTAGGTACATCCAAAGGGGTGAAAGATGGTGGCGTCTTGCAACAATCTCTACATGAGGTAACCGTTTCAGCTAGACCAGATGATATTCCAGAATCAATTGATGTTGATGTCACAGAGCTTCAAGTAGGCGACTCAATCTACATATCCGACATCCAAAAAAACCAAAAAGTTTCGTTGGATAATAGCGGGGAAGAGGTCATTGCTTCTGTATTGCCACCTCGTCAGGAAGAGGAAATCAGCACAGGTGAACAGCAAGATGGTGGGATTCCAGAAAACCAAGAAGGCAGGGAGACTGAGGCTTCACCAGAGTCATGATGCCGGGATTCTACAAGTAAATCATGGTATAATAGGCGTAGCTCTAACGAGTTGCGTCTTTTTTGCTCCTTCTGCATTTTGAACAGCACTTATGAAGTATTTCATTTAAAATAGAAATTATTTCTAATTAGTTCTCCGGTCGCTTGCGGAAATGCTTAAAATTAAGGTACTATTTTTCTAAGGTCATTTATGATTTTTAGAAACTTCGTTAAAACGCAACTCGCTAAATATCAGGAATGACGGAGTGTGGATCATGAAAATTATTGTAGGGTTAGGTAACCCAGGCAAGCAATATGAAAAGACACGGCATAATGTCGGTTTTGAAGTAATAGATGAGTTAGCCAAAAGATGGTCCATTTCACTTGACCAAGCCAAGCATAAAGGCATTTATGGTGTGGGGATGGTGCGGGGTGAAAAGGTCTTGCTACTTAAGCCATTAACCTATATGAATTTATCAGGTGAATCGATTGCTGCAGTCATGAATTTTTTCAAAGTGGAAGTAGCTGATGTCATCCTTATTTATGATGATCTCGATTTACCACCAGGAAAAATCCGTCTTCGTCAGAAGGGGAGTGCCGGGGGACATAATGGAATAAAATCAACCATTGCCCATTTAGGCACTCAGGATTTTAATCGAATTAGAATAGGAATCGGCCGTCCAATTGGTAGAATGCCGGTGCCCGATTATGTCTTGGGCCGCTTTTCTAAAGAAGAATGGGAGCATGTTGGGGCTACGATCGAAAAAAGTGCAGCCGCTTGTGAATCATGGCTAGAGAAACCATTTATCCAGGTTATGAACGAATATAACCAATAAAATAATAGTAGATATTAAGTAAATAAAATATCTTCCTGCTTCGCTGAATAAATCCCCCCTGTTTTAGTACATACTAACGGTATTATAAAAATAGGGGGTTACCAAATGGCTCTCCATTATCGTTGCCGGCATTGCGGAACTAAGCTAGGTTCACTAGAGAGTGACGCATTGACCCCGGAGCAGTTAGGGTTTAATCAACTTACTGATGAAGAACGTCAAGAGATGATCGTTTATGATTCCGAAGGGGATATGCATGTGAAGGCAATATGTGAAGAATGTTATAAATCACTGCAAGATAACCCTGAATTTTATGAAGGCGATTATATCATTCATTAGCGGGAGAGGCTTTGGAAAATATCCAAAGCATTTTTCCGTTCATTTTCGTATATACGGTTAGAAAAAATAGAAGATAAGATTACTCAATTTCTTTTAAATTAAAGAGAGGAGGGACAGACTGTGGATGGATTGCAAAATTTGTTTTCTAAGCAAGATGATGTTCATTCATTAATATCCGGCATAGACGAGGGACTAAAGGAGCAAATGGTATCTGGCCTAACCGGTTCTTCTAGATCGCTTCTGCTGGCATCTGTGTACGAGAAGACGAACAGGCCAATTTTGGTAGTGACTCATAATTTGCTGCAAGCTCAAAAGTTCCAAGAAGACTTATCCAGTTTTATCCCGGAAGATGAACTATTTATATATCCAGCCAATGAGTTAATTGCAGCTGACCTGAGTGTAGCCAGTCCTGAATTGCGAGCGCAACGTGTAGAGGCCTTGAATTTCTGGGCTAAGGGTAAGAAAGGGATCGTTATTGCACCAATTCCTGGTGTCCGCCGAGTGCTTCCTCCAAAAGATGTTTGGAAGAAGCATCAGCTATCATTTAAATTAGGTGAAGAAATCGATTTGGAATCCACTTTAGGCAAATTCATCGCTATGGGGTACACCCGGGCCGAGATGGTTTCTTCCCCTGGGGAGTTCAGTATCCGTGGCGGTATCATTGATATCTATCCCATAACGGAACCTAACCCTATGCGAATTGAGCTATTTGATACAGAAATTGATTCTATCAGGACGTTTTCATCAGAAGATCAGCGCTCCATCAATAAGCTTCAGACAGTAACCATCGGTCCTGTTAGCGAGGCGTTATTGGAGACGGTTCATATTGAATCCATTATCTCGAAACTTGAAAGTGGATTGAGTAAGAGTTTGAAAAAACTTAAGGATGATAAAACGAAGGAACAATTGGTCCAAACCATCAGCTATGAACTTGAACAGCTTAAAATGGGTAATAAACCCGATCAAATCTTCAAATACCTTAGTTTGGCGTACGAGAAACCCGCTAGTTTAATAGATTATCTTCCCGTAAATGGCTTGGTTTTCTTAGACGAAATCAGTAGGATACAAGAACTCAATGATTCCTTGGAAAAAGAAGAGGCAACATGGTATACAGACCTTATAAGCCAGGGGCAGATAATCCATGATATCCAATTAGCCCATCCGATGCAGGAACTAATTGTGAAATCAAATAGGCCGTTTGTTTACCTTTCCTTGTTTTTACGGCATGTGCCGCACACGAACCCGCAAAACATCCTTAACTTTTCCAGTAAACAAATGCAGAATTTCCATGGACAGATGAATGTGTTTAAAGCAGAATTGGAACGCTGGAAAAAAGGGAACTTTACGGTGATCATTCTCGGCCAAGATGAGGAACGAGTGAAAAAACTGCATGCTATATTAGCGGACTATGATATAGAAGCGGCAGAGCTTTTGGATGCCAACAGCATTCTTCCGGGGAAAGTACAGATCCTACATGGTAGCCTTAACAGCGGCTTTGAATTACCGATGCAGAAATTCAGCATCATTACGGAAACGGAATTGTTTAATAAAAAAGCAAAAAAATCGATTCGCCGGCAGAAACTATCAAATGCGGAACGAATCAAAAGCTATTCCGAGCTGAAGATCGGCGATTATGTCGTCCATGTTAATCATGGGATTGGGAAATACCTGGGCATTGAAACGTTAACAATCAATGGGGTACATAAGGATTATTTACATATTAAGTATCAAGCGGACGATAAATTGTATGTTCCCGTTGATCAAATTAACCTTGTCCAAAAGTATGTTGGTTCCGAAGGGAAGGAACCAAAGCTTTACAAGTTAGGCGGAACAGAGTGGAAGCGTGTAAAAAGCAAGGTTCAATCTTCTGTGGAGAATATCGCGGATGATTTAATTAAGCTGTATGCAGAACGAGAAGCGGCAAAGGGTTATGCTTTCTCTCCTGACGGGGATATGCAGCGGCAGTTTGAGACATCATTTGCTTATAACGAAACCGAAGATCAGCTGCGATCCATCACAGAGATTAAGAAAGATATGGAACGTGAAAGGCCAATGGACCGTTTATTATGTGGCGATGTGGGCTATGGTAAGACGGAGGTAGCGATTCGGGCCGCCTTTAAAGCAATCATGGATGGTAAACAGGTAGCCTTCCTTGTTCCGACCACGATCCTTGCACAACAGCATTATGAAACATTACGGGAACGCTTCCAGGATTATCCTATCAACATAGGGCTCATGAGTCGCTTCCGTACAAAAAAACAGCAAACGGAAACGGTAAAAGGTTTAAAGGCTGGCACAGTGGACATCGTTGTCGGAACACACAGGATCCTTTCCAAGGACTTGGTGTATCGTGATTTAGGCTTGCTGGTCATTGACGAGGAACAGCGTTTTGGTGTGACTCATAAGGAAAAAATAAAACGGTTAAAGACCAATGTCGATGTATTGACTTTGACCGCTACCCCTATTCCGAGGACCCTTCATATGTCGATGCTTGGCGTTCGGGATTTATCTGTCATTGAGACACCACCCGAAAATCGTTTTCCCATTCAGACGTATGTTATGGAGTATAACGGAAACTTGGTTATAGAAGCGATAGAACGAGAGTTAGCGAGGGATGGACAGGTTTATTTCCTTTATAACAGGGTAGAGGATATAGCAAGAAAAGCAGAAGAAATTTCCATGTTGGTACCCGATGCCCGTGTTACATATGCTCATGGGCAAATGTCCGAACAGGAACTAGAAGCCGTCATGTTTGGTTTTCTAGAAGGAGAATACGATGTTTTAGTAAGTACAACTATTATAGAGACCGGTGTAGACATTCCTAACGTCAATACGCTCATCGTGAATGAAGCGGATAGAATGGGTCTTTCCCAACTTTATCAGCTTCGTGGTCGAGTTGGACGGTCAAATCGGGTCGCATACGCATTCTTCACGTACAGAAAAGATAAAGTGTTAACTGAAGTTGCTGAAAAGCGCCTCCAATCTATCAAGGAATTCACGGAATTGGGATCAGGATTTAAAATTGCCATGCGTGATTTATCCATCAGGGGTGCAGGAAATATATTAGGAGCCCAACAACATGGCTTCATTGATTCAGTTGGTTTTGACTTATACTCTCAAATGCTACAAGAAGCTGTAGAGGCAAAACGTTCCGATAAACCGATTGAAGAAAAGTCTTCACTCGAAATTGATATCGAAGTCGATGCATATATCCCAGATGCCTACATATTGGACGGACATCAGAAAATCGAAATGTATAAACGGTTCAGAGGGATCGATTCACTTGAAGAAGTGGAAGAATTAAAAGATGAGATGCTCGATCGATTTGGCGAATATCCAGAAGAGGTCGGCTATTTATTTTTAATCGCTGAAATGAAGGTGTTTGCTAATAATGCTGGCATTGAGAGCGTGAAGCAGCTTAAGCAGGAAATCACCATTCTCCTTAGGGAAGAAGTAAGTAGCGCCGTAGATGGACAAAAGATTTTTGAGCTTGGATCGAAATATGGGCGGATGGTCGGGTTCGGTATGGACGGTAATCGAATGAAACTTGTTCTGCACATAAAAGGAGTAGAGCAAAGCAAGTGGTTACCTATCCTTTTCGAAATGACTAAAGGCTTGCAACATGTCAAAAAGGAAATACAAGCGACAAAAAATTAATGAAATTTTTAACGAAACCGTTATTAAATTATTATAAAAAATACATCAAAAAGAAATATTTTTTCAAAATGTATAGAACTTACCATTAGAAAAATACTAAGTTCAATAGCTGGTGATGTTTTTCTTTACAAAATGAGGATCAATCAAATCAATTAGATGAAAGTGAGGCAACATTAGATGAAAGCAACAGGTATCGTTCGGCGAATTGATGATTTAGGAAGAGTTGTCATCCCAAAAGAAATCCGAAGGACTCTCCGCATTCGTGAAGGTGATCCACTAGAAATTTTCGTGGATAGAGATGGAGAAGTCATCTTAAAGAAATACTCCCCAATTAGTGAACTGGGCGATTTCGCAAGAGAATATGCAGAAGCAATATATGATAGCCTTGGAAATCCAGTTATGATTTGTGACCGAGATACCTACATTGCCGTGGCAGGCGGATCTAAAAAGGAATATTTAAATAAGAGCATCAGTGACCTGGTGGAAAAAATCATGGAAGAAAGAAACCCCGTCCTTGAATCGCCGAATGGACAAGTTTCCTTCGTGGATTCAAACGATGAGGAAGTTCAATCTTATGCAGCGGCTCCCATCATAGCTAGCGGCGATCCAATTGGTGCAGTCTTGATTTTCTCTAAAGATGGAGCGTTAGGGGAAGTGGAACAGAAGTCTGTTGAAACAGCAGCAAGTTTTCTAGCAAGACAAATGGAACAGTAAGTAAAGCAATTATATATATGGACGGGCAAAGGGCAGCATTCGCTGTCCTTTTTGTTCTTTCATAAAAGGATATTTTCAAGGGAGCCCTATGAATAATTGGCATGTACGTGCCCTGTCAGTCATAAGGAAAATATAGGAGGGGGACTGTCCTGTAGGCAAAAGAACTTCTAAATTATGCTATAATAACAACCACATATAAATGAAAAGGGGAAAAATAATGGCTGAAAAGCCTTATAAGGCATCAACGGATATCTTTCGTGGAGCCATGATTTTAAGTGCCGCGGCAATAATCGTAAAAATTTTGAGTGCGGCCTATCGCATACCTTATCAAAATATCGCGGGGGATATCGGATTTTATATCTATCAGCAGGTGTACCCTTTCTACGGGGTTGCTCTGACACTCTCGACCATTGGTTTCCCAGTGATTATATCAAAACTCATTGCAGAGCGGGGATCTTCTGAAGACGACTATACGATTAAAGATATTCTAACAACTGCCATGCTTGTTTTAAGCGCAATCGGTTTATCGTTATTTATTGCACTTTTCCTTGGAGCAGATTGGATTGCAGGGGTAATGATGGATTCAGGGCTATCCGGCCTCTTGAAAATCATTGCCTTCTCCTATTTATTAATGCCGCTTTCATCTGTCTTAAGAGGATATTTCCAAGGGAGACACGACATGAAGCCGACAGCGGGTTCGCAGGTTGCTGAACAAAGTATCCGGGTCTTAACAATCCTCGTATTATCGATGCTGTTTGTACAAAAGGGCTACTCGATGTATGCTGTCGGTAAGGGGGCGGTCTTCGGTTCCATTACGGGAGGCATCACGGGGCTGGCACTCTTACTTGCTTTCGTTCTTTTAAGACGGGAATGGAAGCTATTTTCGCCCATGATTGTAAAGCGCTCGCATTTCCTCCGAATATCCAAAAGCCTACTCTTTCAAGGTTTGGCCTTTTGTGTGACGGGACTTATCCTTATCTTATTTCAGTTCGTGGATTCCTTACATCTCTATTCCCTCTTGAGAGAATTCGGGATGGACGAAGGGGAAGCGAAGAGATGGAAAGGGACCTATGATAGGGGACAGCCTTTGCTTCAGCTGGGTACGGTCGTGGTGAACTCTTTTGCGCTGGCACTGGTCCCCGTTATTGCGGAAGTTGTCCGGGATCGTAATGATGAGGAAACTCTTGGGAAAATAAGATTGGTTTTACGTGTGAGTATAACGATCGGAATGGCAGCAACGGTTGGATTGGTGGCCATGATAAGGCCTATCAATTACATGTTGTTCACCGACTCGGAGGGTACAGGCACCCTTGCCATCTACTCCTTATCGATAGTATTCACCTCGCTCATCATGACAACAGCGGCGGTGATACAATGCCTGGGTTATTCAGCAACCCCTGTGATCATTACGCTCATAGGGGTAGGCAGCAAATGGGTCTTAGACCTTATACTCGTACCCCATTATCATATTGCGGGGGCTGCCTCTTCTACTGTACTCGCATTTATTATCATGACGATTTTGTTTTATATAGTATTGAAGGTACATATCAAAAAGACCTTATTTGAAAAGAGGCACCTGTTTATCATATTTAAGAGTACGGTTTACATGGGCTTGGCAGTCGTGCTTTTCAATGAAACATTCCACTGGTTAATGTCTTCCGGAGAAAGCAGACTGTTTGCTACAATTCAGGCATTAGCCGGGGTGGGCATAGGCGCTGTGATTTTCCTTGCAATGATCATTCGCGCCGGTTTATTCACAGAAGAGGAGCTTTCCTTGATACCAGTAGGATCAAAGGTTAAACGGCTTATTATAACGAAGAATAGAGGTAATAAAAATGTTGACGAATGAGATAACGATCATAGGTCTTGGAGCAGGTGATTTAGATCAGCTCCCATACGGAATTTATAAAAAACTGACTCAAGCAAAAGAGTGCTTCATCCGGACGCTGGACCATCCGGTGATCAAAGATTTGACCGGGGAAGGAATCCAGTTCTTTTCATTTGATTCAGTTTATGAAAAACATGATCAGTTTGAAGAGGTATATGAGGAAATATCAGAAACGCTATTAAACGCAGCGATTAATGGACCGGTTTTATACGCTGTTCCAGGCCATCCAATGGTTGCCGAGAAGACGGTCCAGCTCTTATTGGAGAAAGGGCAAAATCGAGGAATCACCGTCAAGCTGGAAGGTGGGCAAAGCTTCCTTGATCCATTGTTCCAGGCGGTTAAAATCGACCCGATTGAAGGGTTTCAGCTACTGGACGGAACGGCTCTCTCCCCGGACGACCTGCATATCGGGCAGCATATGATCATCGGGCAGGTATACGATGCGTTCAGTGCCTCTAACGTGAAGTTAACATTGATGGAGAAGCTTCCAGATGACTACGAGGTGTATATCGTGACAGCGGCGGGAAGCAGCGAGGAAAAGGTGACCCAATGTGCGCTTTATGAGCTGGATCGGCAAATGGAGCTGAGTAATTTAACGAGTGTTTATGTACCGCCCGTTAAAGAAGATGAGCTGCAGTATCGGGAATTTTCTAAGCTCCGGCAGATCATCGCACAACTTAGAGGCCCTGACGGATGTCCTTGGGATAAGAAGCAAACGCATGAAAGCTTGAAAAAATATTTAATAGAAGAGGCATATGAACTGATTGACTCGATTGATGAAGAAGACGATGAGGGCATGATTGGAGAATTGGGAGATGTACTTTTACAAGTGATGCTTCATGCACAAATCGGTGAGGACGAAGGCATGTTCACCATTGACGATATAATTGGTGGGATTTCGGCTAAAATGGTCCGCCGCCATCCACATGTATTCGGAGACGTAACGGTGAGCGGGGAGGAAGACGTTTTAGTAAACTGGCAGAAAATCAAAGAAGAAGAAAACGGAAAAGCGGCAGGTCTAGATGTCTCCCTTTTAGATGGTGTGGAAAAATCATTGCCGAACCTGCTCCGTGCCGAGGTTTATCAGAAGAGGGCTGCCAAGGTTGGATTCGACTGGGGAGAGGTTTCTGAGGCTTGGAAAAAGGTTATAGAAGAAGTGCAAGAATTTGAAGATGAAATGAAGAATCCGAATCCGGACAAGAATCGGATCAAATCCGAATTGGGCGACCTCTTTTTTGCGCTTGTCAATGTTTCACGCTATTATGACATACAAGCGGAAGAAGCTGTCCATAAGACAAATCATAAATTTTATCAACGGTTTACATATATCGAAGAGTGTATCAAGAAGGAAGGAAAAGATTTCTCCGATTATACATTAGAGGAATTGGATTCTTATTGGAATGAAGCGAAAGCAAAAGGACTTTAATAATAGGGGGAAATAACATGACGATGAGGTTAGATAAATTCCTAAAGGTTTCAAGATTAATCAAGCGTAGGACACTCGCGAAAGAAGTAGCGGATAAAGGTCGAATCACGATAAATGGCATACAGGCAAAAGCGAGTTCTAATGTAAAAGAGGGCGATGAATTAACGGTGCGTTTTGGTCAAAAATTAGTTACGGTACGCGTCGAGAAAATTCAGGAAACCACGAAAAAAGAAGCGGCCGCTGAGATGTTTTCCATCATAAAGGAAGAGAAGCTGGCAGAAGAGTAAGGACAGGCTTGTTCTAATTCATCCCAAATGCACATACACTTGTACAAAATCAATGGTATTGTGAGGGATGAAAAATGAGCCAATATATTGATCCAAATGCTGGCTATACAAAAGGAACGATCCAGGAACATGATGTCACGATGAAGGGCCGCCGTTTATTGGATATTACCGGGGTTAAGCAAGTGGAAAGCTTCGATAATGAAGAGTTCCTGCTTGAAACATCCATGGGTTTCTTATCTATACGCGGTCAAAATCTACAAATGAAGAATCTAGACGTCGATAAAGGGATTGTTTCTATCAAGGGGAAGGTTTTTGACCTTGTATATTTAGATGAGCAATCTGGGGAGAAAGCTAAAGGATTCTTTGGCAAATTGTTCAAATGACCCTGACGATTCAATTTTATACGTTGCTTTCAATGATAGGAATGGGCAGTTTATTTGGCGCTGCCCTAGATACGTATAATCATTTTCTAAAGCGTGCAGAGAGAAGTAAGTGGATTGTCTTCCTGCATGATTTTCTTTTCTGGGTCATTCAAGGTCTGATTATTTTTTATGTCCTGTTTTTAGTGAACGAGGGTGAGCTACGCCTCTATTTATTTTTGGCCTTATTGTGCGGATTTTCTGCCTACCAAGCTCTTTTGAAGGGATTATATCTTCAATTATTGGCATTTGTGATTTTAGTTGTGATCAAGCTGTTCAAGTTTTTGACAGATTTGGTTCGCCTGCTACTGTTCGAGCCAATCAAATGGATCATCATGTCCATGTTTGCATTCATCCTTGGAATAGGTAAGGTTATTGGGTCGCTTTTAAAAGGTATCGGCAAAGTAGTTCTCTTTATATTGAATATATTTTGGAAGCCCTTAAGTTGGATATTTTTAAAAATGTGGAATTTGTTGCCGGATTTTGTTACAAAAAACGGCGAGACGTTTTATAATAAAGGAAAAGGGATTTTATTGAAAATGAAGAATTCTATAAGTGAGACAGTCCATAGATGGAGAAAAAGAAAAAAGTGAGGAGTGATAGGACCATGAGCAGCATCGAGAAAAGGAAAGTAGCAAAAATCGAAAATCCTTACGTCGCTCAACAAGAGAAAAAGGTACAAACAGTCCAGAAAAAGAAACGTGGTTTAGTTCGCCGATTAACGCTATATTCCGTTTTCGCCGCTATTTTTTTGATTGTGGCTGTATCCACTCTTGTCACGCAGAATATGGCCTTAGATGAAAAGGTACAGCAAAAAGAAGAATTAGAAGAAAAGATTGCGAAAATGGAGAAAAAAGAGACACTTCTTAAAGAAGAAATCGTTAAACTTAATGATGAGGATTATATCGCGAAAATTGCTAGACGGGATTACTTCTTATCGGACAAAGGTGAAATCATCTTCAACCTTCCAAAGGGAAAGGAAGAAAGTGACTGAATTTTTGACACTGTTTTTTTACTTTAGCTATAATATAAGTGAAGAGATTTTTTAACATTTCTAAGGAGGAACATTTTTTTTATGTCAATCGAAGTAGGCAGCAAGTTACAGGGTAAAGTAACGGGCATAACTAATTTTGGTGCATTTGTAGAGTTGGCCGAAGGTTCTACAGGTCTCGTCCATATCAGTGAAGTGGCAGATAACTATGTCAAAGATATTAATGACCATTTGAAAGTCGGAGATGTAGTTGAAGTGAAAGTCATTAATGTGGAAAAAGACGGAAAAATTGGCTTATCCATAAAAAAAGCAATAGACCGGCCTGAAGGAGAGCGAAAGCCTGCGTACACACCACGTCCGCGACAAGGAAGAGGAAACGATAATCGTTCTAAAGACCCTCGATCAAAAGGTGCCGGCTTTCAACCTAAGGAAAACTTTGAGCAAAAAATGGCTAAATTCCTAAAAGATAGCGAAGACCGCTTAACAACCCTCAAACGAAGCACCGAGACGAAACGTGGAGGGCGAGGAGGAAGACGCGGATAAACCTGCTGCTGAAATGGTTTAGCAACAACTTCCCTGTTAAAAAATCAATTGAATGAATAAAAAGATATAGATCATAAAAGAAGGCAAGCCTACTGGCTTGCCTTCTTTTCATAGGCTGAGAGTTTGTCCCAACTAGAAAGCGCCATCGGTTCTCCCCTAGAGAGTAACTGATGGCGCTTTCCTTATATATGGATGACCCGTACGGGATTCGAACCCGTGTTACCGCCGTGAAAGGGCGGTGTCTTAACCGCTTGACCAACGGGCCGAAAGTTATCAAAAGGATAGCGGCAGAGGGGATCGAACCCCCGACCTCACGGGTATGAACCGTACGCTCTAGCCAGCTGAGCTACGCCGCCATAATGGTAAGTGCTACTGAAGCACAAGTTATATCTTACATTCGCACAGAAGGAATGTCAATAAAAAAAATAAAAATGTTGTTTATCCAATTTTAGTATAAATATTCGGGGCATTTTCCACAAAAATAACCTAAAAACTTTGCTTTTCTTCACAAAAAAAAGAACATCCGTTTCTCTATTTAGCAAAACTGTCTAAAAACCTGTATACAAATGAACGTTCAAGAAGAATTACGTCGAACATTTTATCGTGTTGCTTATAAAATTCTGACAAAAAAATAGACATGCCCTCTATATAATAAAAATCATTAAAGTGAATGGGGTGTTGAAATGGAGAAAATAGAAAGACCTATGATGGAACCACTAGGAGATGTGCAATTAAAAGAAGCGAAGGAGGGTGCAATCAACTGGATTCAAAAGTTACAGGCGAAAACAGATGACATCTTTATAAAGAAAGGCATTTCATTAGCTATTATCGGTTTTTTATTAGGACGAGCTTTAATTCTTTCACAATTATCACCATTTGCACTTCCGTTTTTCGCCGCCGTATTTCTCATGCGTCGTGATCGAGCACCACTTGCACTGTTCGGTTTAATTGCAGGAGGCTTGACCATCCATTATTCCAATAGTTTAGTGATCTTTGCATCGGCGTTCCTGCTTCTCCTTTTCAACAAGATTAAGCGGCCGGGAATCGAAGGGCAATTCAAGACAATGTCGATGTATGTGTTCGCTTCACTCTTCCTGGTCAATCTCGGTCAGCAATATCTGGTTTTCCGAACGATCCAGCTTTACGACATGATGATGATAGGGGTAGAGGCGGGACTCGCAATGATTCTAACCTTGATTTTCATTCAGTCCATCCCGTTACTATCCATACGAAAGAAATCGCAAGCATTAAGGACAGAGGAGATCGTCAGCATAATCATCTTACTTGCCTCGGTGATGACCGGGACGATTGGCTGGATGATTTATGATTTATCCCTCGACCATATATTCTCAAGGTACCTGGTCCTCCTATTCGGGCTGGCAGGCGGGGCCGCCATAGGATCCACGGTTGGCGTAGTGACAGGCTTAATATTTAGCCTAGCGAGCATCGCCAGCCTTTATCAAATGAGCCTCCTTGCCTTTTCGGGCTTGCTCGGCGGGTTATTGAAAGAGGGTAGAAAGATTGGAGTTGCCGCAGGCCTATTAATTGCGACGCTTTTAATAGGCCTGTACGGAGAAGGAACCAATAATATCATGATCACACTCTATGAATCATTTATTGCCGTTCTATTATTTGTATTAACACCATCATCCATCATAAACAAAATAGCAAAACATATACCGGGGACCACGGAAAATTCGGATGAACAGCAACAGTATGCCCGAAAAGTGAGAGACGTGACTGCGCAAAGGGTCGAACAGTTCTCACATGTATTTGAAGCGCTTTCCAATAGTTTCTCCCAAGTGGATGAACGCGGAAGAATGGAGGAGGATGAAAAAGAGTTTGATTATTTTTTAAGTAATGTCACTGAAAAGACATGTCAGATATGCTTTAAAAAGGATCAATGCTGGGCTAAGAACTTTAATACAACCTATGATGGGATGCAGGAAATTATGATTCAATTGAGTGAAAATGATGGACAGCTTCCTCAAAAAACCTCAAAAGAATGGGATAAATACTGTACCAGAGGTCCACAGGTCGTAGGGGCAATTGCTCAAGAACTCAATTATTTCGAGGCGAATCAAAAACTGAAAAGGCAGGTGAAAGAAAGCAGGAGACTAGTAGCAGACCAGTTACGGGGTGTTTCTGCCGTAATGGATGATTTCGCCAAGGAAATACAAAGGGAAAGGAAGAACCATCATTTACATGAGGAATCTATAATGGAAGCCATTCAGGATTTTGGGCTGAATATCAGTTATGTGGAGATATACAGCCTTGAACAGGGAGGTGTGGATATAGAGATGAGTGTCCCTTACTGTCAAGGCAGGGGGGAATGTGAGAAGTTGATTGCTCCCATGCTTTCCGACATTTTGGGGGAAACGATCGTCGTTCATTCTGAGGAATGTGCAAAGTATCCAAACGGGCAATGTGAGGTGATATTCCGATCAGCGAAAAAATTCATGGTTGAAACGGGTGTAGCACATGCTGCAAAAGGGGGAGGGCTAGTATCGGGGGATAGTTATACGACGATGGAAATTGGTGCCGGCAAATACGCAATTGCTATAAGCGATGGTATGGGTAATGGGGAAAGGGCCCACTTTGAAAGCACCGAAACGTTGAAACTGCTTCAGAAATTCTTACAATCCGGAATAGAAGAAAAGATAGCCATTAAATCTGTAAACTCCGTACTATCTCTGCGTACGACTGATGAAATTTTTTCTACTCTTGACCTAGTGATGATTGACCTTCAGGATGCAAAGGCTAGATTTTTGAAAATCTGTTCCATTCCGAGTTTTATCAAGAGGGGGGATAAAGTCATAAAAATAGAATCAAGTAACCTGCCGATGGGCATTATCCAAGAAGTTGACGTGGATGTTGTATCTGAAGAACTTCGGGACGGGGATATTTTGATCATGATGAGTGATGGGGTATTCGATGGACCATCCCATGTAGAAAATATTGAATTTTGGCTAAAACGAAAAATCAAGGAAATGGAGACGGATGATCCGCAGGAAATATCTGATTTGATTCTAGAGGAAGTCATACGGACGAAAGGAGTCATAGATGATGACATGACGGTGGTCACTTCAAAAATTAAACACAATACACCTAAATGGGCGTCCATTCCCGTTTCGGCCAAACGAAAAAAGGCCCAATAAAAGAGGTGGTTCTATAAATGCCATAAGGAGGAGCTTAAATGCCAAGTTGGTACCTTTTTACCCGATATAGCAAGTTCGCTGGAACAAAGAGATTTCATAGGCAACCAGTCTAGAACAAAGACTGGTTGTCTATGTATTTTAGCGTATAAATTCTTCCTTTTTAGTCAAGTATGGTAACAGATTGAAAGGAAGGGAGAGCCAAACATGAAAGCAGGTACATTAAGACAGATTTTGCTTATAACGGACGGCTGTTCGAATCACGGTGAGGAGCCTGCATCTGTAGCTGAACTAGCAAGAGAGCAGGGCATAACCATCAATGTCATAGGAGTATTGGAGAATGACGTAATAGATGAAAAGGGACTTAAAGAGATTGAGAAAATTGCAGGAGCCGGAGGCGGTGTCAGCCAAATCGTTTATGCACAACAATTATCACAGACCGTTCAGATGGTGACCCAAAAAGCAATGACTCAAACTATACAGGGAGTAATTAATCGTGAGCTTCAACAAATATTAGGCGATTCGAGAACAATGGAAGATCTCCCGCCTGATAAAAGGGGAGAAGTGATGGAGGTCGTTGATGAGCTTGGGGAAACGAGCAAGCTTGAAGTGCTGATTCTTGTCGACTCCAGTGCGAGTATGAAACATAAGCTTCCTACCGTGAAGGATTCCTTATTAGATCTATCCCTCAGTATGAATGCAAGGATGGGCGATAGTCGTTTTTCCGTATTTGCATTTCCCGGGAAAAGGGACGATGTGGAAAAATTGCTTGATTGGACCCCGAACCTGGAAGCGTTGACGAAAATTTTTTCCAAGCTTAGTACGGGAGGACTTACACCGACAGGGCCAGCAATTCGGGAAGCACTTTCTCATTTTAGTAAAAAACGTTCGTTGAGGGGATTGTTATCACATGATGATGAACAATACTTTGAGGAATCTATGTAAACTAACCCCTGGAAGTATCATCAATGGAAAATGGAATAAAAATCAATACACGATTATCAAGGAGTTGGGCTGCGGCGCTAACGGATATGTCTATCTAGTTGAAAGCAAAAACCGTCATTATGCACTGAAGCTCAGTGATAATGGGACATCCATTATTTCAGAGATGAATATCTTAAAATCCTTTTCTAAGGTCCAGGGGTCTACCCTTGGGCCTTCATTTCTGGAAGCGGATGATTATATGAAAAAGGGAAAGCAGCTACCGTTTTATGTGATGGAATATATCCATGGCCATGATTTCTTATACTTTATTGAGAAAAAGGGATTTTCGTGGATCGGAGTCTTGACCCTTCAATTATTAACGAGTTTATCTGCCTTGCATTCCAATGGGTGGGTTTTTGGTGACCTGAAGCCTGAGAATTTGATCGTAACCTCCCAAGCTTATAAAGTCAGGTGTGTAGATGTTGGCGGAACGACCCTGATGGGGCGGTCTGTTAAGGAGTTCACCGAGTTCTTTGATAGAGGATACTGGGGAATGGGATCGAGAAAAGCCGATTTACAGTATGATTTGTTTGCAGTAGCCATGATTATCATTAATTCGGCCTATCCTGCGCGTTTTCAGAAAAAAGGGGAGGGGTATAGTCAACTAACTGAATTGATCAAACAGAAAAAGGAATTGCGACCATATAGAAAGATGCTTGATAAGGCGTTACTCGGCAAGTATGATTCTGCCTTACGGATGCGTGAAGACCTAGTTGCTTTACTGAGTGATCAGAATCAATCGATGAAAAAACCGTCAAGTCAGGCTGCCACCAGACAGGCAAGAAGGAGCCAGAGTCAGCCTAAAAACAAAAGGGGAGGATTTGTTGAGACCTTTTTATTAGTAGCCGTCATTTCAATAATCTATGTTCTTTACATATATGAACAGTTGTTATGATATAGTTAATAAGGTGTAGACAAGAAATAAATGAAACCCATTACGCTTTTAAAACGTAGAAACTAATGCCTGTACATAAAAAAGGAAGATTGTATGTTAAAGGAAAAAGTTCTCAAGACCATTTATAGAAACGATTTGATTCAGAAAGATTCAAAGCTGATCGTAGGTGTTTCGGGAGGACCTGACTCTCTGGTGCTGCTACATTTCCTTAATGAAGTTCGGTCTCTTTTTCATTACGATATCGTTGTTGCGAGTGTTGACCATATGTTTCGCGGCGAGGAATCCTTTGCCGATTTTCAATATGTCAAACAAATATGCAAACAGTGGGGAATCGTTTTTGAAGGCAGAAGGATCAATGTACCAGCGTATATTGAAGAGACAGGTCAAAGTTCTCAATCATCTTCACGAACATTGCGTTTCGCTTTCTATGAAGAAATGATGGATAAACACCAAGCTACAACGCTCGTTTTAGGACACCATGGTGATGACCAAGTCGAAACAATCCTCATGCGAATGACCAGAGGGGCAACAGGTAAAGCTAGAGCTGGGATATCGTTAAAAAGACCTTTCCATGGCGGTCAGCTCATCCGTCCATTTCTTGAAGTCACTAAGGATGAAATTATCGAATACGCAAGTATCCACCATCTTGAACCCAGATACGATCCAAGCAACCAAAAGAATGATTATGCAAGAAACCGTTTTAGACACGAGGTCCTTCCATTCCTGAAGAAAGAAAATAGGAATGTTCATGATCACTTCCAACGCTTTAGCGAAGAATTATTGGAGGATGAGAACTTTTTACAGGAATTAGCCAGGAAAGAAACCTCTGAAATTTGGCTTCAACAGGATAGGAACCATTCGGTCATTCAGATTGAAAAGGTTCTTGCAATGCCTAAACCTTTACAAAGAAGATCTATTCAACTAATATTAAACTATCTTTATTTGGAGAGACCTTCATCGCTTTCAGCATTACATATCGATCAACTTTTAGCTTTGTTTTTAAATCCTCAACCTTCTGCAGAATTGCACCTACCGGAAGGCCTTATTGTGGAAAAGTCCTATCAAACATGCATCTTTAGATTTTTCCGGCAAGAAAGCCCTGACTATTCCGTTTTATTACAAATTCCTGGTGAGACTTTTCTTCCGAATGGATATAAAATTAAAGCACACTATATAAAAGATGAGATTCCCCATTCAAGAGGAAATGATTCTTTTATACTACCTGAATCAGCTGTTCAATTTCCCCTGATTGCCCGAACAAGGCGTGAAGGCGAAAGAATGGGTGTTAAGGGATTGGGTGGAACGAAAAAGTTGAAGGAGATTTTTATCAATGAAAAAATCCCAATGCTTGAAAGAAATGCATGGCCGATTATCATCGATCAATCGGGATTAGTCATTTGGCTTCCCGGCTTAAAAAAATCGAATGTTGAACCGGACCTGGTTTCTGATGAATCATCTTTAATCTACTTAGAATATAAAAAAGCTTAATCTTCTTGGGGGGCAATTAATTACAATGACCATGCAAAATGACATTGAAAAAGTGTTAATATCTGAGGAAGAACTTCAACAGAAAATTAGAGAAGTGGGAGCGCAGCTTGAAGCTGATTACCAAGGCAAATTCCCACTGGCTATCGGTGTTTTGAAAGGCGCTATGCCATTTATGTCAGATTTATTGAAACGTGTGGATACACATCTTGAGATGGATTTCATGGATGTTTCGAGTTATGGCAACTCCACTGTGTCATCTGGTGAAGTGAAAATCATCAAAGATCTAGATACATCAGTTGAGGGTCGTGACGTTTTAATCATCGAAGATATAATCGACAGCGGTTTAACATTGAGCTACCTCGCAGAGCTTTTCCGTTACCGCAAAGCAAAGTCAATTAAAATTGTTACCTTATTAGATAAACCAACAGGTAGGAAGGTTGACATTAAACCTGATTATGTAGGATTTATCGTCCCTGATGCATTTGTTGTTGGATATGGTCTGGATTATGCTGAAAGATATCGTAATCTCCCGTATATCGGCATATTGAAGCCTGAGATTTACACGAAATAATGGTATCCATTTAAACGTGAGAGCCAGATAAAAACAGCGGTGTTAAATTATTGTAATTCATTAATTTTGTATGATAATATTTACTATAGTTTTTGTACCCGTGGGAGGAGGTAAGGAATGAATCGGATCTTCCGTAATACCATATTTTATTTACTGATATTTTTAGTCATCATTGGAATTGTAAGCATTTTTAACAATAACAATGAACCTCAGGAAAAATTGACCCAAGATCAATTCTATAAGCATTTGGAGAGTGGGGACGTCAAATCATTAACGATGCAACCCGAAGGCAGTGTATTTGAAATTACAGGGAAGCTTAAATCGTATGAAGACGAAAAAAAATACTTTGTAGCATACGTTCCATTTAGTGAATATGCACAGAGTCGCATCGGTGAAGCTGTAGAAAAACAAAATACAGAAATCATTGATGTTTTACCTCCAAAACAAACTAGTGGTTGGTTTACATTCTTTACTTCGATCATTCCGTTTGTAATCATTTTCATACTCTTCTTCTTCTTACTTAATCAGGCACAAGGCGGCGGTGGCGGCCGAGTGATGAACTTCGGTAAAAGTAAGGCGAAGCTGTATAACGATGATAAGAAAAAAGTACGCTTCAATGATGTTGCTGGGGCGGATGAAGAAAAGCAAGAGTTAGTCGAGGTCGTTGAGTTTTTAAAAGACCCTCGCAAGTTTGCAGAGCTTGGTGCCCGTATTCCTAAAGGCGTCCTGTTAGTGGGTCCTCCTGGTACAGGTAAAACATTACTTGCTCGGGCGGTAGCTGGTGAGGCAGGCACTCCTTTCTTCTCAATCAGTGGTTCTGATTTCGTGGAAATGTTCGTTGGTGTCGGTGCATCACGTGTTCGTGATCTATTTGAAAATGCGAAGAAAAATGCACCATGCATCATCTTCATTGATGAAATTGATGCTGTAGGTCGTCAAAGGGGCGCAGGCCTTGGTGGCGGTCATGATGAACGTGAGCAGACGTTGAATCAATTACTCGTGGAAATGGATGGTTTTGGTGGAAATGAAGGCATTATTATCATTGCCGCAACAAACCGAGCAGATGTATTGGACCCTGCATTACTGAGACCTGGACGCTTTGACCGTCAAATTACGGTAGGACGCCCAGATGTAAAAGGTCGTGAAGAAGTACTGAAGGTTCATGCTCGTAACAAGCCTTTGGCAGATAGCGTTGATTTAAAAGCAATTGCTCAACGTACACCTGGATTCTCCGGTGCCGATCTCGAAAACTTACTGAATGAAGCAGCTCTTGTAGCAGCTCGTCAAGATAAGAAAAAAATAGATATGTCCGATTTGGATGAAGCTTCGGATCGTGTTATTGCGGGACCTGCAAAGAAAAACCGCGTCATTTCGAAAAAAGAACGGAACATTGTCGCTTGGCATGAAGCGGGCCATACGATTATCGGGTTGGTCCTTGATGATGCAGAAGTGGTCCATAAAGTTACGATTGTCCCTCGTGGTCAAGCTGGCGGATATGCCGTCATGCTTCCTAAAGAAGATCGCTTCTTCATGACCGAGCCTGAACTAAAAGACAAGATTGTTGGCCTCTTAGGTGGTAGGGTGGCAGAAGAAGTCACTTTCGGTGAAGTGAGCACGGGTGCCCATAATGATTTCCAACGTGCGACTGGCATTGCTCGTAGCATGGTTATGGAATACGGAATGAGTAAACTTGGACCTCTTCAGTTTGGTAATTCACAAGGTCAAGTGTTCTTAGGACGCGACTTCAATAATGATCAGAACTATTCAGATGCAATCGCTTATGAGATTGATTTGGAGATTCAACGTATCATTAGAGAAGCGTATGAAAGATGTAAGAAAATCCTTACGGAGAATCGTGAAAAGCTTGATTTGGTTGCCAAGACCCTGCTTGAAGTGGAAACACTGGATGCAGAACAAATCAAAGGACTTTTCCATAATGGTAAATTACCTGAACGGGATTATACCGCTCTAAATGGAAATTTGACTACTGATGAAAACGTAAAAGTTAACATCAATTCTAAAAAGGAAGAAAAAGAGGCACTTTTAGATCCTTTGGATAAAAGAGAACCTGAGGACCTTGAGATAACGGAGGAAGGCTTAAAGACCCCTCCGATAGAAGAAGGTAGACCTCAAGATAAGCCACTTTCTTTCCCAAATGAAGATGACAACAAAAAGTTATAAGTTGACTTGAAGCCAAAAGGGTATTTCCTCATCGGAAATACCCTTTTCTTTACACAAGAAACGGTGCCACCCCTTACAATTCTAGAGGATGGTATTTTTTATTGCTCAAGAAGTGTGACTAATAGCGTGGGAAATAACAGTATGGTATGATGTGGGAGAATAATTTAGCGGAGTGGTGAAAACAATGATTTTTGTACTGGATGTTGGGAATACGAATACTGTATTGGGCGTATACGATGAAGAAATTCTTAAATATCATTGGAGAATTGAAACGAGTCGCAATAAAACAGAAGATGAGTATGGAATGGTCATAAAGTCTTTACTGCAACATGAAGGACTCTCTTTCAACCAATTTGATGGCATCATTATATCATCGGTAGTACCGCCAATAATGTTTGCACTTGAACGAATGTGCAAAAAATACTTTGGCATCAAACCGCTTATCGTTGGACCTGGTATTAAAACAGGATTAAATATAAAATATGAAAACCCACGCGAAGTGGGAGCGGACAGAATCGTGAATGCAGTAGCGGGCATTCAGGAGTATGGAAGCCCTCTCATAATCGTGGATTTTGGAACGGCAACGACATATTGCTATATAAATGAAGAAAAACAGTACATGGGTGGCGCTATTGCTCCAGGGATAGGTATTTCTACAGAAGCACTTTATTCGAAGGCATCCAAACTACCAAGAATTGAAATTAGCCGTCCAGACGGAATAATCGGGAAAAATACGGTTTCAGCCATGCAATCAGGCATTTTATACGGGTATGTTGGTCAAGTAGAAGGTATCGTAAATCGAATGAAAGCACAAAGTAATTTAGAGCCCACGGTCATTGCAACCGGTGGATTAGCAACATTAATCGCTAATGAGTCAACTGTTATCGATGTAGTGGAGCCATTTTTAACATTAAAAGGGCTACAGCTAATATATAAACGAAATCGGGAACAAGCGAAGAAGTAAACAAAAACAGCACGGGAGGACATAAAAATGAAAGATTATTTAATAAAGGCGTTAGGTTATGAGGGGCAAGTGCGGGCATATGCGGTCTCTACAACAGAAACAGTAGGGGAAGCTCAAAGAAGGCATTATACATGGCCGACAGCATCTGCAGCACTCGGACGTTCTATGACTGCAGGCGTAATGATGGGAGCCATGATGAAAGGTGAAGAGAAGCTAACCATTAAGATCGAGGGTGGAGGACCTATCGGCTCGATTCTCGTAGATAGTAATGCAAAAGGAGAAGTGCGCGGATACGTTACGAATCCACAAACCCATTTTGATTTAAACGAACAAGGAAAGCTGGATGTCAGAAGGGCAGTTGGAACGGATGGGCTATTGACCGTCGTGAAGGACATCGGCTTACGTGACCATTTTTCAGGGCAGGTTCCACTTGTTTCGGGAGAATTAGGGGAAGACTTCACTTACTATTTCGCAACTTCAGAACAGGTTCCTTCTTCTGTCGGTGTGGGAGTATTGGTGAATCCAGACAATTCAATCCTTGCTGCGGGCGGTTTCATCATTCAACTAATGCCTGGTGCTACTGACGAAACGATTACCAAGATTGAACAGCGGTTAAGTACGATTGTTCCCGTTTCCAAAATGATTCAGAATGGATTAACTCCGGAAGAAATTCTAACAGAACTATTAGGGGAAAAGAATGTAGAAGTTTTAGAAAAAATAAACGTCGAATTCTCCTGCCAGTGTTCAAGAGAGAGAATTTCGAATGCTTTGATTAGCCTTGGGCAAGAGGAAATTAGAGATATTATTGAGACGGATGGACAAGCTGAGGCTCAATGCCATTTCTGTAATGAAACTTACCAGTTTTCCAAAGAGGACCTTGAAGAACTGGAGAACGAAGCCAAAAAATAAAAAAGACGGGAGAAAAGGATATTGTCTAAACAAAAGCTTAGGGCCATCATTGCAGGTCTTGCCTTATTGAACCTACTGACAATCCTAATCTTTGTCATTTGGCCATTCTTCGCTTCCAAAATCTCCTTGGGAGAGGAAACAGCAGCGAAGATTGGTTCTAAAGATATTTCCCGGGAAGCATGGATCGATGAACTGGAAAAACGATATGGTAAAGATCTACTCGAGGAAATGGTTGATGAAGAGGTAGTGGAACAAGCGGCTGAAAAATACAAAGTGACCCTATCGGATGATGAAGTGGATCGGGAACTTAAGATGATGAAAACGATGTATGGAACAGCTGGTCAGAATCTCAATAAAAGTAAAGAACAATGGAAGCGAGAAATTAGATCGAGCCTCTTGCTCGAAAAGCTGCTTACAAAGGATGTTACAGTTCCTGAAGCAGTCTTGAAAGATTATTACGAGAACAATAAGGACATCTATCGAATACCAACCACGTATCATATTTCTCAGATAACCACATCGACGAAGACCCAAGCGGAACAAATAATTAAAGAATTGAATAAAGGTGTTAAGTTTTCCGTATTAGCCATGGAAAAATCCCTTGATGAATTTACAGCGAATCAAGGTGGCGACATGGGATATATATCGGAGGATAATGAACAAATCTCTGAGACATATATTTCGGCTGCTGAAAATTTAAAGGTGGGCAAATGGAGCCAGCCAGTGGAGGCGGATGAAGGATGGGCCGTTCTCTATTTACATGAAAAAATTGAGGGTAGACAATATTCCTATAAGGAAGTAAAAGAGCAAATTCACCGCCAAAAGGCTCTTGAACAAATCCAGACGCCAGTTTCCGGTAAGATTTTCTGGGAAGAGTTTGACGTGGATTGGATATATGAAACAGAAGACAAGAAATAGGTAAAAAGATATAAAAGAAAATTTAGAAAATTACAGATAAACATTGACAACGAACTAGTGAAACTGTTACCTTTAAATTAATAAAACCAATAAACATACTCGGTATTAATAAAAGGAGTGGAGAGCATGGCACGTATTGTTAACTCTGTAACGGATTTAATCGGACAAACGCCTATCGTTAAATTAAATAAACTTCAAAATGAAAATAGTGCAGATATATATTTGAAACTTGAGTATTTTAACCCTGGGAGTAGCGTTAAAGACCGGATCGCTCTTGCGATGATTGAAGCTGCAGAAAAAAGTGGAGATCTTAAACAAGGTGATACGATCATCGAACCTACAAGTGGTAACACAGGGATCGGACTTGCGATGGTAGCTGCGGCAAAAGGGTATAAATCGATTCTAGTCATGCCTGAAACAATGAGTTTGGAACGTCGTAACCTACTTCGTGCATATGGGGCTGATTTAGTCCTGACACCTGGACCTGAAGGAATGAAAGGTGCGATTGCTAAAGCGACTGAATTATCTAAAGAACACGGATACTTCATTCCACAACAATTCGAAAATAAAGCAAATCCTGAAGTTCACCGTAACACTACTGGTCCGGAGATTGTAGAAGCTTTTGGTGAAGATGGTCTGGATGCTTTCATCGCAGGAATTGGAACGGGCGGTACGATTACTGGTGCTGGAGAGGTGCTTCGTGAAAAGTATCCGGATATTAAAATTTACGCTGTAGAGCCTGCAGACTCACCAGTATTGTCTGGAGGAAAACCTGGACCCCATAAGATTCAAGGTATTGGTGCAGGATTCGTTCCAAGTATTTTAAACACAGACCTATATGATGAAATCATTCAAGTAAACACGGACGAATCTTTTGAGTACGCACGTCGTGCAGCAAAAGAAGAAGGTATCCTGGGTGGCATTTCATCTGGTGGTGCCATCGCTGCTGCAATCAAAGTGGCTGAGAAACTAGGAAAAGGTAAAAAGGTCCTGGCTATCATTCCGAGTAATGGCGAGCGTTACCTAAGTACGCCACTATATAACTTTGAATAAGAGTAATAAAAGGTAACCGAGAAGCAAAGTACCTCCAAGGGTCTTTGCTTCTCTTTTTTTGTGTAAGGAACAGTACAATCCTGATTTCCAAGGTGCTTGCACTTTTCCTATGTAAATAGGTAAACTCATATATATGGAGATTATTAGATGAAGGGGAGCGTCCTATGTCATTAGCGGGTACATCAAAGATCAAATGCGGTACGTTGGAATTGGATTACAACAAGAAGACTTTAATCATGGGGATCTTAAACGTCACACCTGATTCCTTTTCGGATGGAGGAAAATATAATCGGGTAGACTCCGCGCTAAAGCATGCAGAGCAGATGGTCAAAGATGGTGCAGATATCCTGGACGTCGGCGGAGAGTCCACGCGGCCAAATTATGAGCGGATATCGGAATTGGAAGAGATTGAACGGGTCGCACCAGTGATTGAAGCCATTGCCCGTAATATCGAAATACCCATCTCTGTTGATACGTACAAATCTGAAGTAGCGGAAGCGGCGGTGAAAGCCGGCGCTCATATCCTGAATGATATTTGGGGAGCAAAAGCTGATCCGGACATGGCGAAAGTGGCCGCTAAATACCAGGTGCCGATTATTTTAATGCACAACCGGGATAATATGGAGTACCAACATTTTATCCGCGATTCTTTGCAAGACCTTTTCGAAAGCATTAGGATTGTAAAGAAAGAGGGAGTCTTGGATGAGAATATCATTCTCGATCCAGGTATCGGGTTTGCAAAAGATTTAACACTTAATTTGGAAATGATGAGGAACCTTGATAAGCTGGTATCATTAGGGTATCCGATACTACTTGCTACATCGAAAAAATCTATGATCGGACAAGTTCTTAATTTACCGGCAAACGAACGTTTGGAAGGAACCGCAGCCACAATCTGTCATGGAATTCTACAGGGCTGCCAAATGGTCCGGGTTCATGATGTAAAGGAAATGGGACGTACAGCTAAAATGATGGATGCTCTTATGGGAAAAGGTGAATTTAGTGGATAAGATATTTGTGAATAAGATGGAGTTTTACGGATACCATGGGGTATTTCCGGAAGAAACTAAACTTGGCCAGCGTTTTAAAGTGGATCTCGTTGTAGAACTGGATCTAGCTAAAGCGGGAAAGAGTGATAATCTCGAGGACTCTATTAATTATGGGGAATTATATGAAGTTTGCAAAGGTATCGTTGAAGGGAAACCATATAAGCTTGTGGAAGCTGTTGCCGAAAGGATCGCTTCAGAGTTATTAACGAAGTTTACAACAATTTCGTTGTGTACGGTGAAAGTGTATAAACCTGACCCCCCTATTGCAGGACACTACGAATCTGTTGCCATAGAAATTGTAAGAGGGCGTTGATATGGAAAATATATCTTACTTATCGATTGGTTCGAATATGGGGAATCGCCTTGATACATTTAAAAAGACCTTCCAATTACTGGATGAACATGCGCATATTAAACTGTTGTCCTGTTCTTCTTTATATGAAACGGACCCGGTTGGGTATACGGATCAGGACTGTTTCTTGAATGCTGTAATTAAGGTGGAGACGGATATAAAACCGGAGGACTTATTGCAAACATGTATGCAAATCGAACAAGAGTTAGGGAGAAAAAGGGATATAAGGTGGGGCCCTCGTACTTTAGACCTTGACATTTTGCTGTATAATCATGAAAATGTTGAGACGGAGATTCTTTCGATCCCTCATCCCCGAATGGATGAAAGAGCATTTGTGATCATTCCCTTAATGGAATTGGAACCAGATATGATTCTTCCGAAAATGAATACATCCTTGAGCGACCTGCTTGATAAGATTCCGGATAAAGAAGGAGTTCGATTATGGAAGCTGAAAAATGGGGAAGGCGTATTCGCGCTTTTCGAAAGTTAAAAGGATTTACCCAGGAGGAGTTCGCAAAAGAGATGGGTGTTTCCGTTTCTTTGTTAGGAGAAGTCGAAAGAGGAAACCGTAACCCCTCAGAGGAATTTTTATTAGAAGTGGTGGATGTTCTGAATGTTTCTATGGAGGATCTTCAACCGCTTGAGGATAAATGAAAGACAGCGTAGGAGGTCACGATGTGTTAAAAATAGGCGATATCGAAATGAAAAACCAGGTAGTCCTTGCTCCGATGGCTGGCGTTTGTAATTCGGCTTTCCGCTTGACTGTCAAAGAATTTGGTGCAGGATTAGTGTGTGCAGAGATGGTAAGTGATAAGGGAATCGTTCTTCAGAATGCCAAAACGATGAATATGCTTTATATAGATGAAAGAGAGAAACCGCTAAGCTTGCAAATCTTTGGTGGTGAAAAGAAAACATTAGTAGAAGCTGCGCGGTTTGTAGATAAAAATACAACAGCGGACATTATTGATATCAACATGGGATGTCCAGTTCCCAAGATAACGAAATGCGATGCTGGTGCTAGATGGTTGCTTGACCCCAATAAGATTTATGAGATGGTTTCGGCAGTCGTGGATGCGGTAGATAAACCCGTTACCGTTAAAATGCGTATTGGTTGGGATGATGAACATGTTTTTGCTGTTGAGAATGCCAAAGCGGTAGAGCGGGCAGGTGGTAAGGCAATATCCCTTCATGGCAGAACCCGCGTTCAACTGTATGAAGGGAAAGCGAATTGGGACATCATTCGAGAAGTGAAAAACTCCATTAACATTCCCTTGATTGGAAACGGTGATGTAGAAACTCCTCAGGATGCTGAAAGAATGCTAAAGGAAACCGGTGTTGATGGAGTAATGATTGGCCGGGCTGCTTTAGGGAATCCGTGGATGATTTACAGGACGGTGAAATATTTAGAAACAGGGAAATTGATTGATGAACCTAATGTTCGTGAAAAGATGGACGTATGCGTTCTTCATATGGACCGCCTGATTGCCTTGAAGAATGAGCATGTTGCAGTTCGTGAAATGCGTAAGCATGCTGCATGGTACTTAAAGGGTATCAAAGGTAATGCGAAAGCACGTAAAGGTATTAATGAATGTGAGACAAGAGAAGATGTAGTGCGCCTAGTTTATGAGCTCGTTGATGAAGTTGAAGCGAAGGAACAGAACATCCAGATGGTTTGATGTTTGACATTACCTTCCTGTTTTTCTATAATACGTTTATCAAAAACTGCCAGGGAACCTGGCAGTTTTTATCTGTCCATATATTAGGATTTAAGATAAAAAGCTGTTGAAATCCTTTACTTTATGTAAGAATAAATAGGTATGCAAAAAGAAAGTTCAAATAGTTATAAGAGGTTTTGATTAATAGAGATGGAGATGATTTTCGTGAGTCATGAAGAATTGAATGACCAGCTGCAGGTAAGACGCGATAAAATGCAGGCTATGATAGACAATGGACAAGACCCGTTTGGCAGCAGGTTCGAGCGTTCCCATACTACGCAGGAGATTGTTGATGCATATAGTGGATTGGAAAAAGAAGAACTAGAAGAAAAAGAAATAGAGGTTACCATCGCAGGTCGCGTTATGACTAAACGTGGTAAAGGGAAAGCGGGATTTGCCAATATACAAGACATAAGTGGCCAAATCCAAATCTATGTCCGCTTGGATAAGGTTGGAGAAGAGTCGTACCAACTATTCAATCAAACGGATCTTGGTGATATCGTAGGAATCACGGGAGTTATTTTTAAAACGAAAGTCGGCGAACTTTCTATTAAAGCTAAAGATTATGTGTTCCTTTCAAAAGCGCTACGCCCGCTTCCAGATAAATTCCATGGTTTGAAGGATGTTGAGGAGCGTTACCGGAAACGTTATGTAGATTTAATTACAAATGAAGAAAGTAAAAACACCTTAATTATGCGCAGTCGTATTGTACAGGCTATGAGACGCTATTTAGATGACCAAGGTTATTTAGAAGTTGAAACACCGTTATTGCACTCTGTTGCGGGTGGAGCGGCTGCACGTCCATTCCTGACTCATCACAATGCTTTGGATATGCCGTTAAACCTAAGGATTGCAATCGAACTTCATTTAAAACGCCTGATTGTCGGCGGTTTAGAGAAAGTATATGAAATTGGTAGAGTATTTAGGAATGAAGGTGTCTCAACAAGACATAACCCGGAATTCACCCTTATTGAATTATATGAGGCATATGCTGATTATAAGGATATCATGAGTCTGACGGAAAACCTTGTTGCCCATATCGCTAAAGAGGTTATAGGTACGACAACCATCCAGTATGGAGAATATGAAATTGATTTGAAACCCGAGTGGAAAAGACTCCATATGGTCGATGCTGTAAAAGAATATACTGGTGTAGATTTCTGGGCTACTATGAGCAAAGAAGAAGCGCAACAGCTTGCGAAGGACAACGGGATTGAAGTGAAGGATTCCATGGAATTTGGTCATATTGTTAATGAATTCTTTGAACAAAAAGTAGAGGACAAATTGATTCAACCTACCTTTATTTATGGACACCCGGTTGAAATTTCGCCATTAGCGAAGAAAAATCCAGAGGATCCTCGTTTCACTGACAGATTTGAGTTGTTTATTGTAGGAAGAGAGCATGCCAATGCATTCACGGAGTTGAATGATCCTATAGATCAACGCCAACGTTTTGAGGCACAATTGAAAGAGCGTGAGCAAGGAAATGATGAAGCACATGAAATGGACGAAGATTTCTTAGAGGCTTTAGAATATGGAATGCCACCAACAGGAGGATTGGGGATTGGGGTAGACCGTCTGGTTATGTTGTTGACGAATTCACCGTCGATTCGTGACGTCCTATTGTTCCCGTTAATGAGACATCGTTAATCCATATTGAAGATTAGTAATGAGAACCGATTTAGGAAGAGGCTATAGCGAGAACAATGTCTCACTGCACCCTGTTCCAAATCGGTTTTTGTTTTTTAATTATAATTATAATGAAGTTATCAGGGTTTGAGATTAATGCATTCAATAAAAACTTTGTTATTTCAAAAAAACTTTTTAAAAAGGTATTGCGCAGTTTGAATAATGATGTTATATTTATATCTGTTGTTACGAACGAGTTACACACGGATTACAAGTTTTAAAAAAAGTTGTAAAAAGTTGTTGACTCTGGGTTAACAAAGTGTTATTATAAATAAGCTGTCGTAAGGCATTGCTCTTTGAAAACTGAACAAAACAAAGCGCCAACGTAAATTTTGAGTGAGCACACACTATTAAAAAAGCAAAATGAGCAAGTCAAACATTTC